>NZ_PNDT01000053.1:0-56251 GCF_005886375.1 Pseudoalteromonas sp. S1727 | reverse complement strand
ACCGGCTGTTAAGCCTGTTACTGTTGTTTTTGCTGCGCTGCTATCTGCAATAACACCATTGCCTGACCACATGAAAGTAATTTCATCACCATCTGCATCCATTGAGTTTGATGCATCTAAGGTAATAACCTCGCCTTCAGTGATAATCATTTCAGTTGTTGCAACGTTAACTGTTGGTGCATCGCTTTCATTAACCACTGTTAGTGTAAATGTGGTGCTTGCTGCATCAGTTGGGTTTTCAATATCCGAGACCACAACTTGAACTTCGATCTCACCAAAGAAATCTTCCGCTGGAGTTAACGTCACTGTATCGCCATTAACTACATAACTGACATTATCAGCCACAATCGATACTTGGTTTTTCGAGTTAACTTCATCAATGTAGTTAACATCAAAGGTGACCGCTGTTTCTTCTGTGGTGGTCATATCTGCAAGTGGCGCTACGGTAATGTTACCTGGAACCACAATGTCTTTAGTAATCACTTTATCAGCCATTCCAGACATAGATGTTGTAGCTGTAACGGCTAGGGTTTGTCCTGCTGCTGCTGGTAATACCTCAGCCCATGCTGTTACTTCAAACTGCGATGATTCAGGACCTACGTAATCCATACATACAATGTAGCCATCTTTGACAACTTCGTCGATGTTGTTATAAGCAAGATCAACACCTAATGGACCATTTAAAGCTCCAAATGTACCAACCAGACCTTTATAACCTTGTAATCCAATACTGCCATGGTTACCTGTACTACCGAAGTCAACATTATCGTAAGCGTAATAAATTTCGTGTTCATTTTTACCAAAACGAGTATTTACATTAAATACAACTTCGAAGTCAAAACTATTATCGCGTTTGGTGTAAACATTCTTTCTAAGGTCATAGTCATAAGTTTTATCACCATAGTCAGACGCATTATCCCACTCGATAATAGCCCAACCAGACGATGTACTTGCTAATGAGATACCTTCAGAAGCAGATAAACCTACATTCAACTCATCTTTAAGTATTGATTCTTGAGTTACATCATAGCCACGCCATAATGGTGCCAGTAACTCTGGCGGATAAGATTCTAACGGGAACTGCATATGTTGCGGCTGTAAGAAGCGCGCTGGAACAGGGCCAACTGTACCCATGCCTTTGATTTGCAAATGACCTGTTGACACATTTGATACATCGCCATTGTTATAGAGAGCGTAAGAATCATATTGCCCATTAAATAACGCATTGATAGATATTGAGTAGCCGAACCGATAGTTAGTCTCACCATTTTCTTCAAAGCCAGATAACAGCGGTAAAATACCAAACTCAGAAAGGTTAATATAACCACCTGGGTTACTATTGCCAAGGTTTGGTAATCGACACATTTCGTCCGTAATGTTATTAGTTACAATGTAATCAGGTGTTACTAAGCTAGTATCTTTTTGCGTACCAGAAATAATAACTTTACCATCTTGCACATCAATATTTACCCCTTCATCAGTTGAAGCTAGCACTGTATCTGGACGAATACTTAGACCTTCAGGGATAGCTAATTCAAATGAATAATCACGGTCATAACCTGAGTTATTCGCTAACACTTCAAATGTTAATGGCACAACTTCGCCAATTTTTGTTTTTGAGACCGGAATATCCACATTGATGCTATCAACACCACGATCTAAACGCAGTGGGATAGAACCGATATTGTCAGGATTTACACTTGAAGTTCCTAAGTCTATCAATGAATAATAAACCTCATCTTGCTTCATCGCCATATCCCAATTAAGAGTCATGTCAACAGGATCTCCGCCATTACTCGTAGGTAAAGATACACTTATATCACTTGCTGCTTCGTCTGTTACTACTGCAAATGCCACATCAAATGTTTCTTCCAAGCCTAAATGACCAGATACTCGCGCGTTATACACTATAGCCCAGTAGTCACCCTCTTCTGGATTGTTAATATTACAGAAGTTATTTGCAACAGGATGACTTGACGCACATAAAATTTCATCTTGAGGCTGAATAATGCCATCATTATTATAATCTTTACCTATATATAGATAAGGGTTACCTTTATTTGAAGTACCTTCAAGTTCCGATTCTGCATCTAAGACTTCAACAGTAAAGCGTTTAGCATTTGCAGGCACATGAGTGAACTTTGTAAATACAGCTTCATCTAACACTTCACCCGCAGCCAAATCACCTTCAGATGCACCAAGCATCCATGGGTAAGTACGATCATCATCTTTCGGAATTACAACTGTTTTAACGTCTGCTTTTACTGGTTTGTAAACTTTACCTACTGGCGCTGTGGTGTTCGGCAGCTGTAAACCTTTTGCAATATAGGTATCTTGATCAGAGTGGGCAATAACTGTCATTGATGAAGGTAAATCGGCACGTTCATATTTAAACACAACTGGCCAATGTGCTTCAGGTAGCTGACCGCCTTCTGGTGTGAAAATCAAATTACTGTGTAGCTCAACCTCTGAATTACTAGCATGGTCTTGCGTATCCATAATTGATGCTTTAACAATGATGGTTTGCGTCTCACCTTTTTTCAGGCTGAACGTGCTTGGCGTAACTTCAATATTAACGCCATTTTGTGCTGACTGGTTATTTACATCGTAATTCCAATTTACAACATCACCATGACTAACTGTCCAAGTACCATCTTCGGTTGCTTTGATAGTACGGATCCACTGACATTCTGGCTTACATGAAAAGTTAACTAAGTTCGGTAAATTTAACTTATGCGGTGTACCACCGTTGTCAGGGTTAGCAGCTAAGAAGTTTTCTGCTGTTTCATCCATTACAAAACCGATTTTAGCAGCATTTTCTACGTTGATACGACCTGTCCCAGCGCGATATATTTCTGCCGTATCAAGTGTATCAGATTCATTATTTTGACGATGATATTTAACAACATTATCAGCCGTCATTAGCAATGCTGATTGTATTTCTGCTGGTGTCCAAGTTGGGTGAATTTGACGCAACAACGCCATTGAGCCAGCAACATGTGGAGACGCCATTGAAGTACCACTGATAGACGCAAAATCTTGGCCATTTGGTACAGCGGCAAATACCTGCTCATCAGAGTACGCTGCTAGAATATTAACACCCGGAGCAGCCACTGCTGGCGCAAGTATTTCAACATTTGAAAATGACGGACCACGCGATGAAAAAGCAGCTAACCAGTCAGCATCTTCGCTATTTACACGACGCTCAATTAGTGTTGGCTTAATGGTGATCATATGACCTTTTTCACTTGAGCTATCAACCCAATCTTCTAAGCCTTGCGTAGTAGAAACACCGTTCCACTGTGCAGCAGTAAAATGAACACCTGGTAAAGAGTAGCTTTCAGGTACAGTCGCTTGCGCTGTATCTTTGTTATACATGATGAAACCATCAGCACCACCTGCTTTAACATTATCAACTTTTGCAGTACGTGCATTCGCCGCCGGATCTGTTGCAGTGTGACGCTGACAAACAACGATTACATTAGTCGTGCCTTCTGCAGCACCAGGAATTTCAGTACCGTCTTTAAAGAAATCAAATGTCGCCGTAGGAAATTCTGCTGTACAGTAGCCATTGCTATCTTTTAGGCCATTAACATCTTCATAGTCTTTCGCCCAAACAACTACACCAGTAATTTCGTCAGTATTAATTGAACCGCCTATAAGACCCGTCTCTGCCCATTGTGGTACTTCTGAACCAAATGATGGGTCTATAAAGCCAGCATATTCAACTGCGGTTTCAACTGCAACCGTACGTCCATGTGTAGTCGCAGCAACTTGAGCAAGCCAAGGTGACGAGTTATCTAAATAACCAAAGCACTCTGCTGCACCACACGCTTGGCCACTGTTACCTGCAGCCGCAGCAACATTGATACCCGCTTCACGAGCAGCCAAGAAAGCTAACTGAACCGGATCAGCCCAGATATTTGAGTCAGCACCGCCGATTGAGAAGTTGATTACATCAACGCCATCTGAAATTGCATCTTCGATACCTGCAATAAGTGCTTCACCAGGACAGCCAGCATATTGTTCGCTATTTGGGTAACAAACTTGATACGCAATAATGTTGGCATGCGGAGCCACACCAGAAATTTGTGGAAATAGTGCTTCTTTTAAGACCACACCATCCATTTGATCGCCAGTTCCAGCAACCATGTAAGGAACATCATAAAGTACGTTACCAGCAGCAGTCGATGCAACATGAGAGCCGTGCCCCTGGTAATCTTCACCAATCGCAGGCCAACCTGGGATCATTGCAGAGTATGAATCAGTGATCACATCATACGAACGTACACCGATTAATTTATTATTACATTGGATATAATCAGCATCCTCAACACAATCCCCCACATAGTTACCATCTCCAAATGGGTTTACATGTGCGTAGCCGTCATCACCAACAGCGGCAAACGATGGGTGATCTGAGTTAATACCGGTATCAATTATACCAACGATTTGCCCTTCACCTTTACCTTTAATACCGCTTGGTACACTGCTACCATCCCAGATTTTATCTGCGCCAATATGTGTTGGGCCTTCGTCTGAGAGTAGATCGTAATTTTTTGAACGCATTACAGATGTAACTGTACCAAGCGCAGCAACTCGTTCAGCTTCTGCTTCAGTCATTTTTACAGAGAAACCATTTAATGCTTTAGTAAATTGGTGGCGCATCTCTGTACGGCCCGTTACATTTGTAACTGACTGCATTACTGTATTTTGTTTAGTTAATAATTTATTTTGATATGCAACAACCTCAGCTGTCGCAGCTTGACCTTTTTCAAAAATTTTGTTTACACCTTGGCTACGAAGTGTACGCGCTAACGGTGAATCAAAACTTTGTGCTTCTAACGCTACAGAATTATCATTTAATTTGACGATGTAGACATGTTCACCATCAAGTCCTTCAGCTTTAAATTTATTATTTTGAGAATTTAGCTGCACGTTCAAGCCATCATTTTGCATCATAGTTGATGAACTAGACTCTTGAATTTTTTTAGTTAATGCTTTTACTTCTGCAAAAGTCGTATTAGCAGCTTGCGGTGTATCAGCCGTATTCACCTTAACATTTGCTGCATGTAATGCACTTGCACTGTACAAGGCTGCAACGACTGCAACCGATATTGTTTTCATTTTCATAACTTTCCCCAAGGATGTTTTTGCGAATTATAAATATTCAATAAATGTGAATATCCATTTCAACACTTAGGGGAATTCAACCACAATTTAAGTTAAATAAAACCCACAAACATGTAGCATTTTGTACACCCCAACAACATTAAAGTAACAGTTTAAACATAACAAACTCTAAAGTTATTGTAAGTTATTGAAGAAATTAAAAATCACTACCGAACAACAGATACGAAATAAAAAATTCCATAAAGTAAAATTACAATCAAGAAATGAATACGAAGGACATTAATAGTAAGAATTACAAAAACGAAGAATTAGATAATGAAAACCTGATCGCGAAGATAAATAGTGTGTTACTTAAAGCAATAATAAATAAAAAACCGAACGTTACGTTAGTAAGGTTCGGTTTTTTCTGTAAGTAACAGAGAATAGTTTAACTATGCAGCTGGGTACTCGCGATAAGCACGCTCAATATTTTTGGCTTGCTTTTTAGACATACCTAAATGTGCAAGCGCAACACGTAAGCGAGCGCGTGATAGGTCAGATCCTAGAATTTCCATAGCATCAAGTACAGATGTAGAAGACGTTTTGCCAGTAATAGCGACAAAAATCGGCTCTAAAAAGTCTTTTATCTTCAACTCATGGAAGGTTGCAACGGCTTTAGCAATGGCAAATATTTCTGGTTTCTCCCAGCTACGTAAACCTTCAAGCTGCCAGATAAAGAATTGTAATGCCTGACGAATAACATCTTCATCCGCCTTACCCGCAGTTAGTAGTGCAGGATCGTAAGTTGGAATGCCGCCAACAAAGTGCCCTGCTAAATCAACCATATCTGATAGTGTATTTATACGCGTTTTTGCTTCAGGTAACACTTTAGCAAGCATTTCACCGTTAAACTTCCAATCAACAAAGCGCTGGATTAACTCTGCATCAGTTAAGTTTTCGCGGATCCACATGCCGTTTAACCAGCTTAGTTTATCTACGTCAAAGACCGGGCCACCCAGTGATACACGTTTCATATCAAAGTGTTCAATCATTTCAGCAAGGGTGAATTTTTCACGCTCATCAGGCATTGACCATCCCATGCGACCAAGGTAATTAAGTACCGCTTCTGGTAGGTAACCCATTTCTTTATAGTAATTAATTGACGTTGGATTTTTACGCTTTGATAGCTTAGATTTATCAGGGTTACGTAACAATGGTAAGTGACCAAGTACTGGAGCTTGCCAGCCAAAATCTTCATAAAGCTTTAATAACTTAGGTGCTGAGTTGATCCACTCTTCTCCACGGAAAATATGGCTAATTTCCATGTGGTGATCATCAACTACATTAGCTAAAAAGTAAGTAGGGAAACCATCAGCTTTGAGAAGCACTTGCATGTCCACGTTTTCCCACGGGATCTCAATTTCACCACGTAAGTAATCGTTAAACTTAAAGGTACCCTCACTTGGAATATTCATACGAATAACATAAGGCTTGCCAGCGGCTAAGTTTGCTTTAACTTCGTCATCGCTCAGTTTTAAACCGCGGCCATCGTATTTAGGGCGCAGACCTTGTGCCATTTGCTCTTCACGCATTTGATCCAGCTCTTCACTGGTCGCGAAACAGTAAAATGCTTTACCATCGTCAACAAGTTGGTGAGCATATTTTTTATATAAGTCGCTACGTTCTGACTGACGGTAAGGGCCAAACTCACCACCTACATCAGGACCATGATCCCATTCAAGTCCTAACCAGCGTAAGCTATCCATGATCGCTTGCTCTGATTCTGAAGTGCTACGCACTTGGTCAGTATCTTCAATACGAAGTACAAATTCACCACCTTGTTGCTTAGCAAAGCAATAGTTGAACAGGGCAATGTAAGCGGTGCCAAGATGCGGGTCACCAGTGGGTGACGGAGCAACACGAGTACGGATTGTCATGGGTATATTCTCTTTAAAAAAGGACTATAAAAGTTGCCCAAATGCTAGCACAGCATGGGCTATTTTCGAAATGGTTGCGCGCTTTATACCGCGACTTTATCTAAGTAAGCAATAATGTCGTTTGATTCGTATAACCAAGTAACTTGGTTATCTTTTTCAATACGTAAGCATGGGACTTTTATTTTGCCACCTTGCTCTAACAACTCTTGGCGGTACTGCGGGTTATTTTTAGCGTCGCGAGTTTCAATTTTTAAGCCTTCACGTTTAATTGCACGGCGAACTTTTACGCAAAAAGGGCACGCTTTGAATTGATACAATTTAAATTGAGCTGTGAGTAGATCTAGCTGTTGTTGCTCATCCGCAGGACGTTTTTTACTGCGAGGGGTAAACACAAAATCAAAAAAAAGTATTAAAGAACCTAATAACCAACGAACTAATTTCATTAACTGAGCCCTGTTTACAACGATTTAAGGGCGTGGATTTTAGCACAGTTAAAGCAACTGCAAAAGATTCAAAAAAGCTCAATATCATCATCATTAGCGATATCATCAACGAGACCAAGATCACTATAAGCAGTCACTAGATTACGACCATTATTTTTCGATTCATACAATGCTAAATCGGCTTTATGTACTAAAGATGCAACCATATCAACATAGCTGAGTTCTAAAAATCCCGCACTAACAGTTAAGTTGCCTACTTGTGGAAAAGGGTATTCAGCGATATTCGCACGTAAACAATTTAACTTCTGTCGAGCCGCTACTTTATCGTAACTTTGAAACAATACGGCAAACTCTTCACCACCATAGCGAAATACATAGTCCTTAAAGCGGAAGTTATCTTTTAATAATCGTGATACCAACAAAATAACTTCGTCACCAATAACGTGACCAAAATTATCATTCACCCGTTTAAAATGATCAATATCGATAATCGCTAAATACCAACTTTGATTTTCAGTGGAGATCTCACCTTTGCCAGAAAAGTCCTCTTCGGAAAGTATTTCAATCACTTTTTTATCAAATGTTTGTCGATTAAGTAACTCTGTTAATGGGTCTAGTCGTGATTTATGGATCAAGGCGAGCTGATTAGCATAAACATTTAAAATATGTCGTGCTAACATCCCCACGTCTTCAGGTAATTCACCCTTTGATTCAACTATTAACAAGCCAATGACGGTGCCTAAATAATACATAGGGACATAGGTTGTCACACCAGCGAAAGCACAGCTTACACGTATTTTATTTTTGCTTACTTTCTCTAGTAGATGCATCAGTTCAACAGGTGAAAGCGGTGCTATTTGGCTATCGGCATTCAATAACGTGGGAGAAATTTGCGGATCAAAATGTTTATTAATATAGAGCGCAAAAACGTTGATCTCAGGCAGACCCGAAACAGCTGTGATAAGCGCGGTATCTAAAGACTGTTCTTCCACTTGTTGCGTTAAGAATACGATCCATTCATGTCCGCAAGGGGTTGTTATCATCTAAGCCAACCTAAACAAATACATATCACTAGTTTAGGTTAGCTTGGCAATTTTACTAAATTATTAGTTTAGAACAACACCAAATCATCGCGATGGATCACCTCACTACCGCAATCAAAGGCTAATAGCTTAGCAATTTCACTTGAGTGACAACCCTTTATAAGGTTGGTTTCAGCTTTACTAAAACGCACTAAACCACGGGCAACTAATTGCTGCTCACAAGTCACAAGTTCAATAAGGTCACCGCGCTCAAACTGACCATGTACTGCGCACACCCCTTTTGCTAATAAACTGGCACCTTGTAGTTGTAAAGCATTCACCGCGCCATCATCAATTATCACCTGGCCACTACTTTTAGGTCCTGCTAATAACCACTTTTTACGACCATCTCTGGGGGCTGTTAATTTTACAAAGCGCGTACCAGGCAACTGTTCGCTCATACAATTAAGAATAACATTTTCCCCGGCTCCTTTAGCAATGATCACTTCAACCCCTGCACGGCGAGCGATATCTGCTGCTTGTAATTTTGTTGCCATGCCCCCTGTACCTAAATTGGTACCACTACCACCAGCAAGTTGGCGTAACTCATCATCTATATGATTTACTTCATCAATAAGTTGAGCATTAATGTTTGTGCGTGGATCGCTGGTGAATAAACCTTCTTGATCGGTTAATAGCAACAGTTTGTCGGCATTGGCTAATATGGCCACCAGCGCAGAAAGGTTATCGTTATCACCGACTTTAATTTCCGCCGTGGCAACCGCGTCATTTTCATTAATAATCGGCACCACGTCATAATTTAATAACGCAGTTAATGTATCACGGGCATTTAGGTAGCGTTCTCTGTCGTCCACGTCAGCACGGGTCAGCAACATTTGCCCTACATTAACACCATATAAAGCGAATAAACTTTGCCATGTATGAATAAGTTGGCCTTGGCCAATAGCTGCCAGCATCTGTTTATCAATTAATGAACGACCACAGGGTTTTAATAGTTGTTCGCGACCCGCTGCCACCGCACCGCTTGATACCAATACGACTTGATGACCTAACTTTTTTAACTCACAACATTGGCGAACTAACTCTACCATGTGTGCTTTGTCGAGTTTATCGGTGCCGCCGGTGAGTACACTCGTTCCCAGCTTAACCACTATTACCTGTGCCCTTTGCATGCTTTTTACTACGGTTCAAAAATGAAGGATTTATTTATACCATTTATCGATTTTTGAACAAGTAAAAAATATTCATGCTAGGATTGCCTTTTACTACAATCATACGACGTTTATGCCAGCTAGCCTTTGTTTGATCATTGCCACCTTTTTATGGGGGAGTTCTTTTATCGCGTTAAAATACGCTATTGCGATTTATGACCCTGCTTTAGTAATTTTTTTACGCATGCTCACCACCTTGATGTTAGCACTGTGTTTATGGCGCTATGTGATCCGATTTGACTACTATAAAGGTGACTGGAAATACCTTGTTGGCATGTCACTAGCAGAACCCTGCTTATATTTCTTGTTTGAAGGTCACGCAATGGAATACACCTCTGCCTCGCAGGCAGGTGTTATTGTTTCTTGTTTGCCAATTATTGTGGCGCTTTTAGCTTATTTCATGCTTAAAGAGTACATCAGCAAAGCCATTGTGATAGGGTTTACCTTCTGTATTGGCGGCAGTATTTTACTTACTTTATTATCGCCGACTTCCGAGCAAGCCCCCAATCCATTACTCGGTAATTTTTTAGAACTAATGGCCATGGTATGTGCAGCATTTTACACTGTATCAGTAAAGCATTTAGCCGCCCGTTATTCACCGCTAACACTTATTGCATTACAAGGCTTTAGTGGCAGCCTATTTTTTGCACCTTTTTTGTTGTTTATTGATTTACCCAGCGAAAATCAACACGATTTAACCGCCTTATTAAGCATTCTATATTTAGGCTCGTGTGTCACACTCGGTGGCTACGGCATGTATAACTATGCGATTAGCAAAGTGTCGGTATTAACCGCTGCTGCCTTTTCAAATTTAATTCCTATTTTTACACTTATTTTGTCGGCAATTATTTTGGGAGAAGTCCTCACCTTAGGGCAATGGTTAAGTATTTTCGTGGTGTTTATTGGCGTGATGATAAGCCAACGCCATCAAGAGTTAGTTATTGATGTCAGTGACGAGGCTATATCGGATGAAACTTCATCAACAGATACCTTACTAGCTGAAACTAACAAGCGTAATTCAGTACCTGATGCCAGTGAGTTAAAAGGATAACAGGTCAGTAAGTACAAACCAGTTTGTGCTAAAAAGTCAAATTGGGATTGGTGAATCACATCAATCCCACGTACTCGGTATTGTTCAATCACACCATTTTGAGTTTGCAAACTAAATTGCTCGCCTACCTTCACGTTTTGTAAAAATGCAAAATGTGTATCATTATGCCCTGCGATCAATACACCACGCTCTGAGCCAAGTTCACCACTTGGTAAAAAGTGACTTGGCGCAAACGCTAAGTTACGCCCGCTGGCTCCCGCTAATAGTGTTAATGTTTGTTGTTGGCTTGGCCAATTAAGCTGCCCAGTTACATAGCTATCAGCATAAAACCATGGTTTTACCTGCTGCTTTGGCGTTGTTAGTGCTTTTTGCCAAGCCTGCTCTATAAGGCGTTGTGCCAACCATGCTTTGCCTTGCATATAACTTCCATGGCCAAACAAGCCCACGCCTGCAATTAATAAAACGATGCCAAACACTGTTTTCATTTTTTAAACCTAAGCACAGCAACCCCTGATAGCAGCAACAATCCCAACACAATAGATAGCCTGCTTTGTCCATCAGTTTGCGGTAATCGCATCGTTAATCCCTGTGGTAACTGATTTGCAACCTGTACATTATGCTCAGCAACTGTACTCAACGGTGTTTGCTCAATTGCAATAAAAGCAGTAAAAGGACTGAGTAATTGATGCTCAAGCGCCAAGCTCTCAACCTGTGCTTTTACTTGCTGTTGTTGATTATAAAGCAATAAAGATTTAATTTTTTGGCGTGCCCAAAGTCGTGCAACACCCTGCGCTGATTGCCCTTGTTGGGTGCTTAATTTTATTGCCAGTGGTCCTTGCGCCGTTTGCCCGGTTAATGTAATCGCAGCTTGGCTGTCAAGCTTAACGGCCACCATAACGGGCTCTGAAAAATACAAGTCAGGCAAAGGCGATGGCCAATATTCAAGTTGCTGATCAATGCCATCATTTATCAACGCAAGCTGTGTAATTGCCGGGTGTGCTAACTTATCAAACAGCTGCTGCATTTTGGGCTGTACTTGAGCTGTACTACCGATATGAGTAAATGTGCCACGTCCAACATCTGCGGCGCGGCGCATAAAATAACTATTTGGTGCACTGCCTATCCCCACAGTAAACAAACGGCTATCACCAAGTTCCGCGCTTATATGTTTAAACAAGGCGTCTTCATTACTAACACTGCCATCAGTTAAAAACACCACTTGGCGTACATAGCCGGTATGCGCTTGACCATCGAGCACACTATCCAACGCACCTTTAATATCAGTGCCGCCATCGGCTTGTAAGTCGTAAACAAAACGCTCTGCGCGACGTAGATTAAAATCGTTTGCTGGCACTGGTTGAGTACTCATCGGCATTACTTGGTCATCAAAGCCAATAATATTAAAGCTGTCGTTACTATCGAGTAATGATAGCGCATAATATAGCGCACTTTTGGCTTGTTCCATTGACTGCCCATGCATAGAACCCGAAGTATCAACGACAAAAATAAGCTCTCTTGCTAAACGCTGGGTTTGGGTAAAATGATCATCTGGCGGCAATAACATTAGCAAACCATAGCGCTCACCATTGTCAAGCTGCTCTGTAAAAAATGCCGCTTGCGCTTGCTCTTTTTGCAGTGGTTTAAACTCTAGTAAAAAGTCACGATTCATCGCATTAGATTCATTCAAAGCAACTCGATATCGACCAAAAGCAGGGTTCTCGATTGCAACCTTATGGTATTTTGACTGAATATCGACCAGCTCTAAGCCAACATCAATATTAATTGTTAAACTAAACTCACTTTGCGGGGCATCACCATGACGCGAGGTTGAGTAAATCGGCGCAATCCATGCTGACGGTGTAAACGAGGGCTGCTCATTACTGCTTGGATGATCACTTTGCTCTTGTGCTTGCAAAACAACATTAATAGGATGGTAACGCGGGGTTATTGTGGTTGGAAAGCGCAATGCAAATGTACCACTGCGATAATCAATCACTTCTTGATATTGCAGCTGTATTTGCACTTCCTCACCGGGGCCAATATTTGCAACATTACTTACAAACATATTCGCTCGTTGTTGGCGAACCAATGCAGCCTGTTGACCTGCTTGCTTAGCCTCTTGATAACGAGATTCAGCCACTGCTTTTTTATCAATTTCACCTTTGATCACCCGTTCGCCAATACGCATCGTCATGGCATGGACCGCACTTTCATCGGCCAGTGGAAATACATAACGCGCATTAACAGCAAACGGATTTTCGTTGCGATAATGTTGAATGACCACAACATGGTTTATCAATCCTGTAAGTGTCATAGTGGCATCACTTTTTAGGATAACGCCAGGTGCAGCCATTGCACCACTGCTGTCAAACATTGTTAGTTCTGGCGATGTGTTGGCATTACTCATCCCACTCACAAGCACAATAAAGGTAAAAAGGGTTCCCCGTAGCCATAAACGGCTACGGGTTAACACCTTGCTTGGTTTACTCAACATAAAAATCACTCCCTTGGCGGCTACTTGGCAAAATGGCAATTAATTACTCGCAGTTTGACTATACGGCTGAGTGCTTGGGCGAGTGGTTAAGGTCACACGGCGGTCAAACATGTTTTCTTCATAATTATCGCTATCAGCCACGGTCTGTTGCTCACCAAAAGCCGTTGCCGTCAAACGGGTATGTGCAATACCTTGCTTGATTAAGTAGCTTTGTACCGCTGCGACTCGTTGTTTTGAGAGAGCTAAATTAGCCAGTTCATCACCTCGCTGGTCAGCAAAGCCGTTTAAATCCAACTGCAAGTCAGGTTGGCTTTGTAGCAAATTCACCAACTGGTCGAGTTGACTGGCAAAGTGCGGCGCGATTTCACTTGAACCGGTTTTAAATTGAATCGTCATGGCCATTAGGTTATGCATTTGAGCCAGTGCCAGCCGTTCATTTTTTTCTTCTAATAAGCCAAGCTGATCACTCAGTTGTGCGTTATGAGCAAGGACATCTTGATAATCTGCGGTTTTATCTTGCATCACCAATAAAGCACGTTGTTGCTCGGCAATTTTATCTTCAGCGACTTCTTGCTCGCCAATCAAGCCACCAGCAAATGCACCAACAAACGCACCAATTGGCCCGCCAACAATACCGCCTAAAATTGCGCCAGTACTGAGTCCGATAACGGTTTCTTTATGCGTTTCCTTTGCTTTAACTACAGCTGCGTCAGCGTGCGCTAAGTTTGGTGCTGCAAAAATAGTTGCGAGGGTGCAAGCGATAATAATTTTCTTCATGATGTAATCCTTTTTTGCTTAGTAACTTAATAGTTGGCAACTCATGGGTTGGTAGCTGCCCGATTTGGAATAACGCTATTAAAACAAGCTGAAGTGGCAATAAAGGGGAGCAAAAAGGGCAAACTGCTGAGCAATTGTGGCAAAAAAATGGCAATTGCCTTTTTAACCTTACTTAGGTTAAAAACTTCGTTATAGTGCACAGCATAGACGATAGGATAATGATTAAGATGAAAAAAATAGCCATCATTGAAGACGAACCCGCTATTCGTGAAAATTACATGGAAATGCTCAGCGCGCAAGGTTATCAAGTCAGTGGTTATAGTGACCGCCAAAGTGCAGAGCGAGCCTTTAATGATGCCTTGCCCGATTTAGCCATTGTTGATATTGGTTTAGGCCATGAAATTGATGGTGGTTTTTTACTGTGCCAAACCCTGCGTTCACTTTCTAAAACGCTACCAATTATTTTTTTAACGGCTCGCGATAGCGAAATAGATACTGTGTGCGGCCTGCGCATGGGCGCTGATGACTACCTTACTAAAGACATCAGTATGGCGCATTTAGCTGCCAGAATTGGTGCACTATTTAGACGCATGGAAGCGCTGGAGCAACCAGCCGATATCAATGCCTTACTCAATCGCGGCCCATTGACACTGGATACTCAGCGTATGCAAGTGTTTTGGCAGCAACAAATAGTGGATTTAACTGTCACAGAGTTTTGGATGGTGCACTCGCTAGCGCAGCGTCCAGGCCATGTAAAAAGCCGTAATGAATTAATGAGTGATGCCAAAATTTATGTCGACGACAGCACCATCACCTCACATGTAAAACGCATTCGTAAGAAGTTTATCGTCTTAGATGCGCAGTTTGATTGTATTGATACCGTGTATGGTATGGGCTACCGCTGGGAGCAGGTGTAATGCTGCGTTTTGGTTTGCGCAGTAAATTTATATTGCTGTCATGCTTTTTGTTTTTATTACCTTGGCTTGGTTATGAATATGTGTGGGAAATGGAAAAATTCCTCCGTCAAGGGCAAGAAAAAACGCTCGTTGGCACCACTCGCGCCCTTGCAACTGCATTACATGAACGCCCGGCTTTATTTGACTCACAAACCAATTTTTTAGATCAAGTCGTCAAAGGCCGTGATCTATATGCCTACAACCTCAGCAACCCTATTCAACTTGATGGTAAATTATCTGACTGGCAGCCATACCAAAGCTTGATCTGGCACTATGATGAGCGATATTTGCAAGGTGATAAAGCAGATCATCAACGTACTGATCTATCGTTTGATCACATGGTTGGCAAGTATGAGTCGTTTTTATATGCAGTATTTAAAGTAACCGATGACTCACTCGTTTACCGCGCTAAGAATAGTTTGAGCTTAACCCGAAACGATCATTTACAGATCATGTTAAAAACGCCCCAAGGGGAATTTAAACACTACATCGTTGCCGCTCGCCAAGATGGCTGGGTGAATGCTTTTGACGCCGAAACTAAACTACCTGTTACTAAAATTCAGGGTTACTTTGTTAGTACAGCCACAGGCTACAACATCGAACTGCGCTTTCCTCTCACTATGTTAGGCAATAAGCTAGGTTTTGCCATAGAAGACTGGGACATTGATAAAGTTGAGCCACAATTAATGTCAACGTCAAATATACTCAACCCTAATGATATTGGCTCAGTACTCGTGCCCTCCCCTGAAATAAACCGCATTTTAAAAGGCATGGGACACAGCGGTAGTCGAATTTGGGTGGTTGATAATCATCACCGCGTACTGGCGCAATCAGGTTCGATTCATCATGCCGATGGTGTTTGGGCTGATGGTTTGAATGAGCAGCCCGCAAAAACCTGGTGGCAGCGCTTTGAAAAAAACTATTTACACCCACTGTACTATAAAGTACTTACCCGCCCTGAAAATGAATTTTTAGATACCTTGCACGATGTAGCCGCCATGCAAGGCACACACATAGGTAAAGCACTGCATGGTACGCCAGCCTCTGCATGGCGACTCACTCCCGACAATAAAGCAGTTATTTTATCGGCCGCTTATCCAATTTGGATCCAAGACCAAGTAATTGGTGCAGTAATTGCCGAAGAAACAACCAACGGTGTTCGCACATTGCGTAATAAATCGTTGGAGAAATTATTTAATGTCATTTTAGCTGTTATGCTGATTGGCACGGTAACGTTATTCTTTTTTGCCTCAAGAATTTCAAGTCGTATTCGCCGACTGCGTGATACCGCAGAGCAAGCTATTGATGCCCAAGGGCGTGTAACGGGTACTATTAATTATTCTGACTCAAACGATGAAATAGGCGATTTATCTCGCAGCTTTGCAAATATTGTTAGTCGCTTAGGAGGTTATACTAACTATTTAGAAACCATGTCGTCGCGATTATCTCATGAACTAAGAACCCCAGTTGCGGTAGTACGAAGTTCGCTTGAGAATTTACAAATGCAGCCGCAAAGTGAACTTAGCCAAAAGTACCTCGATCGAGCCAGTGAAGGGGTAGAACGTTTAGGTAAAATTATTACCACCATGAGTGAAGCAACTCGTCTTGAGCAAAGTATTCAAAACGCTGAAGCTGAACCATTTGATTTACGAAAAGTGATAACGGGGTGTATGCAAGGCTACCAACTTACCTACCCGCAACAGGCTTTTACTATCGATATCTGCGACTCTCCTTTAACTGTGATGGGGGCGCCTGAATTTGTCGCTCAGCTACTCGATAAACTCATTAATAATGCTTTAGAATTTAATCTTTACGATAGTGCAATTAGTGTCAGCTTAACTAAAAGCGACAACGAGGCCGTTTTAACGGTTAAAAATAAAGGACCATTATTACCTGAAGGGCTGGCCGAACATATTTTTGACTCAATGGTTTCTGTGCGCAGCCAACAACTACAACAGCAACCTCATTTAGGCTTAGGCTTATACATTGTACGTTTAGTCTGTGAATACCATAAAGGCAGTGTCATTGCGGTCAATAATCAACAAGGTGACGGTGTTGAGTTTATTGTTAAGATGCCATTATTTAAATGTTGAGGGTTACATTTCTACACAATTTGACCAATAAACGTTCACCTATAATTCAGGCTCACAGGCATACTCTTATTATCAGCAAGTTTTAGACTGATTATTAGGAGGTTAAAATGCAAACTGTATTAAAGCGCGAAGAAATCGATTTTATATTCGACCTGTATCATCATGCTGAGTGTGATGAGGCCACCACTGAAGACTTAGAGCCTGAAACTGAAAAACTTGATACAGCGCAATCAGCCACTATTTATAAAACAAGTTATTTGACCTAAAAGCGCTTTGCTCATTACAATGACGCACCTTGTAAAAGCACCGCCTAATAATGAAAACTCACTCAGCCAAAAAAGAACTTATTCTATTACCTATTCTCTTCATTGTGATCATACTCTGCGTTGCAGGGCATTTTTTATTACAAGCCAGCTTTGCTGACAGTAACCTGACAGAATACTTACTTGCTGCCCTCCCTTTTGCTATGTTTGGCTTAGTAATTATTGCATTTAAAATTGCCAGTAAAAGCGAAGATAAAGAGCGCGCGGAACACAGCGACCACGATTAGCCGCTTAGTCAGGTAACACTGTTATAAAATATGATAACCAAACCAGTCAGGCTTGATAACTTGAGATTGGCCACTTGGGGTGAGCTTGATGTGCAGTTGGCTGTCGAGTAAATCAACAGCAAAGCAATCATCTACGTCGTATAAGTCATCTTTATGAATATGGCTTAGGCCAGCCAGTAAATCCTGTTTTGCTCTTTGTTTAGCCTCATCACTACTGCTCGCTACATACAATGCAAAATCATGTTGTTCCGCTAAACTGTCTGCTCGGTAAGCGCCTAAATTTACGAAGTATAACTGCTCAGCTTGTTCAACAGGCTCATCAACCACACTAACGGCAAAACCATCGATATAATTGACCGCCATGTAACTATCCATATGCACACTATTTTTATCGCCAACCCACTGCGCTTTTAACTTTGTGTACGTTTGCTCGATTGATTCCCCTACCACAAAACGAACATCATGCATTTCAATATGGCATCCCTGAACTCGCCCACCTAAATACACCATAAATAATTGCATGTTTTCTCCTAGCAAATGCTATCAACGTCTATGTTGTGTTTTTTTATTAGCTTATAAAAATCTGAACGGTTACGTTTAGCCAGTTTTGCCCCTTCGGCCACATTACCACCCGCCATTTTCAAGGTGTTAATAACATAATCACGCTCAAACTCTTTTTTAGCATCATTTAGCGAAAGCGGCTCAACATTACTGTCATTACTATTAAGCGCACTCTCCACCAGTTGTACCGATATTACCTCACCTGGAGTGAGTGCAACAACCTGCTCAACCACATTTTGTAATTGGCGAATGTTACCAGGCCAATCATGGCGCACCAATGCATGCATAGCCTCGCTGGCAAAGCGCTTCTCTTTTTGTCCCATTCGCTTGGCAATGGTGGCGCTAAAGTACTGTGCTAATAGACTGACATCTTCTCTACGCTCAGATAAAGGCGGTAATTTAAGATTCACCACATTTAAGCGATAGTATAAATCTTCACGGAATTGTTGATTTGCAATCGCATCCGGTAAATTTTTATGGGTTGCTGAAACAATTCGTACATCTATCGGGATCTCTTCTTGAAAGCCCACTGGACGAATAGTTTTCTCTTGCAGAACACGTAGTAACTTAACTTGTAAATTAAGCGGCATATCACCAATTTCATCTAAAAATAAAGTACCACCTTGGGCTTGTTGAAATAACCCTTGATGATCTTTAACGGCGCCTGTAAACGCCCCTTTTTTATGGCCGAATAATTCAGACTCGAGCAACTCCCCTGGCACCGCACCACAGTTAATGGCTACAAACGGGCCATCACTGACATGACTGTGTTGATGAATTGCATTTGCTAATAACTCTTTACCTGTACCACTGGCACCTGAAATTAATACATTTACGTGTGTAGGGCCTAGCAATTTAACTTGTTCAAGCAAATGCAGCATAGCGCCACTGCGGGTTACAATATTACTACTTGCTGTGTTTTCATCAGCGCTTAAGCCATGAATTTCAATCGCTTTAGCTAAGCTATCGAATAATTCATCTTTATCTACCGGTTTAGTAATAAACGCGAAAATCCCTTGCTTCGTGGCCTCAACCGCATCGGGAATTGACCCATGCGCGGTCATCATGATCACCGGCAGTGCTGGGTAACGCTGCTGCAACTGACGGTGTAATGCCATACCATCCATTTCATCCATACGTAGATCAGTTACTACCGCATCATACACATGGTTTTTTAATAACTGCAAAGCCGCTATACCACTTTCACAGGTCGTTACTTGATAGCCTTTAGATTCAATACGAATAGCCAGTAACTTTAATAAACTTGCATCATCATCAACCAGTAAAATTCGTGCGCCTTGATTTTGCTCTATCGACATGATTACTGCTCCTTAGTTTCTTCGCGTAGTAATAATTGCTGCTCAATAGTTGCCAACGATGACAGGGTCTCTTGCATTTTATTATTCAGTGCTTGCTGCTCTTTCTTGGCGTCTATTTGTTGTTTTATTTGCTGTTTTTGTAACCATAAATACTGCTTTATATCATCAGGCCAATAATACGCCTGATCAAGCTTTAATAATTGCGTTAATACCTTTTCCGGCGCTAATACATTATTTTTGCAACTAAAATCAAAGTAGTTCTGAATCTCTTTGGTGCCAATATAAGAAACCTTACTCGCCACCACTTTAAAGCCTCCACAGGCCTTCGCATGCCAGCCGATGACGATTTCTGCCGGCGGATACATAGGATCGGTTTTTGGCCGAGGTTTTGGATTTGGTAAACCATCACCTTGTGGCTCAACCACTTTAACAACCTGCTCTGCTTCGGTATTATCTTCTTTTACTGGTTGCTCAGTTAACTCACACCCAGCGAGCCCTAAAGTGGTGAAACACACCACTAAAATGGTATTTAAACGCACGCCCATGCTAATTAACTCCTTGGTTTTTATTGGTTGGATTGATGATTGGGATTTGAATTATAAAACGACAACCTTGTGGTTCATTCTGCTCAAGCAGCAAAGTTCCCATTAATTGCTCAACAGATTCTTTAACAATTGTCAGCCCTAAGCCGCTCCCTTGCGCAGTCACATCTTTAGCATTTTTACCTTGATAAAAAGCACTGAAAATATGTGACTTTTCTTGCTCTTGAATACCTGTGCCCTGATCACTGACGATCATTTTTAAGGTAGAGCCCGCTAACGATAAATGGATATCAACTGCTTGCTGTTGCGGTGAAAACTTCAAGCCATTAGAAATTAGCTGTATTAAAATCATTTCAACAAGCTCTGCTGCTATTTCCAGCGGCTGCTCAGGTAAATCACAATGCCAACATAAACTTTGTTTGCGTGCCACTAAACGGTGCTCAAAGTGATTGTTTATTTTGGTTATTAATTGCGAAAAAACCAACTCACTTAAGTCCTCTTTACTGCTGCGAATTGCATTATAGCTGAGCAAACTGTCTATCATTGCTCGCAAGCGCACCATACTTTGGGTGATAAGCTCCAGTACGGCTTGCTGCTCTTTGTTAATTGGCCCAACGATTTCATCGGTTAATAAGTCGGTCCCTTCCACCATTGATGCTAAAGGAGTTTTCAATTCATGGGTAACATGGCGTAAAAAGGTATCTTTTTGTTGCTCTAATTGATGCAATTGCTCTTGCACCCATTGTAATTTATTACCCAGTTCAACCAGTTCAGCAGAACCCTGTACAGATATTTTTTGCTGCCAATGACCTTGTCCGAGTTTATCAATAACTGAGGTTAAGCCTTTCAATCGACCACTTATACGCCACAAAAAACCACCACCTACGAGTAACGTTAACGGAGTAAGGGCTATCAGCCAATTAATAAAAGAATTTTGTAATGCTTTTAACTGTTGCTGGTTTTTAGTTATTTGTAGTTCGTTTTGATCTCTTAGCCATAAGGTTTGACGAGCGATTAATTCACTCACCGGAATAAATAATTGCGCATCTTGTAGCCCTTCGCTAACAAGCTGTGTATGCGCTAGCTGCAATTCCTTGGCAAGTTGCTGCCATTGGTTAATATAATCCCCTGTAGGACTAATAAAAGTCAGTTCATCAATACTTTGCAACGACGATTGCCATTTATCAACTATCAATTCATCAAGCGATTCACTTTTTAGCACCCAGTTTTGTCGCGTTGCCCGCTCTAAACTATTAAGGTCTTGTTTTAGGTTATTAAATGACTTGGTTATTTGATAGTTATCACTGACGATTTGTTGAGTTACGGCAAGCTGTTTGTTCAACGCATTTAAAAACACAATCACTACCAATGACAATGGCAGTAAAGATAACAAAGTACTAAATAAAAACTGGCCAATTAAATTAGGTCGCCAACGAAGTAAAGCGCTGTACTTTTTAGCGAGTGAGGCCACTGTCGCTACTCCTTTAGTTTAAATATTGAATTATGAAAGGTGTTACTTATACACTAGCTGAATCAATAAGAATAATGAATAAGATGAACTTTATAGCCTCTGTAAAACTACTGACGCTAAATTGAAACAACTTAACCATTTGTTTTTAAGTAATTTTATTAAAAAGCACAAAAAACTGTTGCAAAAAAGACACAGTATTGAGTCATTATTTCACACTGAACTTCACCAAAAAACCATAAACCACTGATATTTAAATAAAAGTATTATTGGCATCATTTTTGTAATACCTGAAGCAACAACTGTTTATAAGGTAATTATATGAAAGTATTAGCTCCACTGTGTTTATGTTGCTGCGCCCTATTTAGCTTTAATAGCTTTGCAATGGATGTTGAGGCTACCTTCGCAGAGCTTGATAAAGACAGCAATGGCACATTAAGTGAAGCCGAAGCTTCGGAAGATGCAGTCTTGCATGAAAGCTTTGAGCAAATTGATAAAGACCAGAATGGTCAAATATCAATGACTGAATTTAAGCAGTTTTTACAATAACTTACCCATAAGGAAATTCAGTTATGAGACAACTTATCGCCGCCTTTTCATTAATGTTTTTAATCATTAGCGCCACCGTTTTAGCATCGCAGCTAAACGTTAAATTTGCACAACTAGATACTAACGCTGACGGACAAATATCATTACTTGAAGCGAAGCAAAATGATGCTTTATTGAAGCAGTTTACTGATCTAGATGATAACAACGACGAGGTGTTATCAGAGCAAGAGTTTGCTAATTTTAAAATTTAAAAGACTTTAAAGTATTTGCCATAATCCCGGAGGGAATGTGTAAACGGATTTAATGTTGGGATTTAAATTATGGCAAATACTTTATCTTTTTACTCGCTAACCTGACTCAAGTTAACTAAAAGGACCTTAACAATGAAAAGCATATTAGTACCATTAACTGTAATGTTAGCTAGCAGCTTTAATGCTATGGCGCTGGATGTAAAACAACGTTTTGATCATTTAGATAACAATAGAGATGGTTACTTAACCGAAAATGAGTTAGATGCCCAGCCACAGCTTATAAAACAGTTTCAGCGTTGGGATACTGACCGAGATAACAAGATTTCACTCGTCGAATTTAAGAACTTTTTAACTAATAACCTGCATTAATGAGTTTCACCAATGAAATACACCATACAATTAGGGTATGCTTTACTCCTTATTGTCAGCTGTAGCAGTTTTGCAACAACTGATAGCATTGCCGAACAATTCAAAAACTTAGACCGTAATCAAGACGGGTTGCTCACTCGCTCAGAGTCAGCGAAAGATCCTGCACTATGGTCACGCTTTAAAAATTACGACAGCGATAAAGATAACAAGTTATCGCTGGCAGAATTTAGCATGTACGCTAATAAGTAAGTGTAGATTATACCACTGTCGCAAAGTTAATTTAATTTAAAGAATGCAACTTGCTTTAAAACCAATTGACTTTGTTCGGCCATACTATTGCTGGTATTCGCAGTTTGTTGCGAAATATCAGCGGTGGTATCGGTTAGAGTGTGGATGGTATGCATATTTTGGCTAATATCAGCAGCAACCGCTGATTGCTCCTCTGCTGCTGTTGCTATTTGCTGTGTTTGGTCGTTTACTTGATTGATCATTTCCATAATCTCTTTTAATAAGCGATTACTTTCATCCATTTTATCTTCAGCTTGTGCTGCAACTCTTGTGCTATCAGCCATCATAGTCACTGCATTTTGACTTGCAGAACGAAGCTGCCCAAGCATTGTTTCAATCTCGTTTACTGAACTATGAGAACGCTGAGCTAAGGTGCGTACTTCATCAGCCACCACAGCAAAACCGCGCCCTTGCTCACCCGCTCTGGCAGCCTCAATTGCAGCGTTGAGTGCTAGTAAATTAGTTTGTTCGGAAATATTACGGATCACATCAAGGATCGTCTCAATTTTACTGGATTCACTTTGCAGTTGATCAACAACGTCTGATGTTTCGTTTAATGTGCCTAGTAAATGGCTCACCGCCTCTTTGGTTTGCTCAGACGCCTCTAATCCACTATTGGCAAGTTGCATCATGCTATCTGAAGCTGTCGCTGACTCAGCAGTATTTACTGCAATACTCTTACTGGTGACAGATAACTCTTCAATTGCAGTGACAGCTTGTGTTGTATGATCAGAGACCTCAGAGGTAGCCGTTTGAATTTGAGTGTTTGAACTGAGTAACTCATCACTATGATTATTAACCTGTGCTACAGAGTTATGAATAGTGGCCAGTGTGGTATTTAAGTGACGAATTGTAGCATCTAAGGTACGACTTAAATCAGCAACTTCATCTTCACCTTCTACTTGAGAGTAGTGATCTAATTCGCCGCGCTGTAGAGCATGGGCACTTTCGCTCACAATCGTTAATCCCATCACCACTTTTTGCGACAACATATGGCTAAATAACACAGCTAAACCAAGCGCAATTAAAATTGATAAATAAAATACTGTATTTGCAAAATCAATGGATTGCTGCGCCGCGGCTTGCGCTTTTGCAACTTGTGCGACATTGATTTTTTCAAACTCGTCAAAAAAATCGGTTAACGCATTGTGAGAGTCCACAAATTCACGATAGATAGCATAATCCGCTTTATTATCAGCTGCGCTTTCCATTGCCTGCTTAAATTGAATTGCTGCTTGCTCGTAGCGCTGCGAGTTATTTTTTAATCTGATAAGTAAATTAGCTTCACCTTTATACGCTTGGCTAATTTGTTGAATGAGTGGCATTGTTAGTGCAACATTTTTATCAATACTATTGAGTAACTCAGGTGCTTGTTCTTTTAAGCCGAGTAAGTAAACAACTTGCAATCCCCTTACCCCAGATAAAATGCCATCTTGAGCTTGCTTTAGATCTGCACTGAGCTTAGTTACCATAAAATTATGTTGATAGAAGCGCTCAAAACCTGCTGCTATTTGATTATTAGCAACTTTAATAAATGCCATCGCAACAATAAAAATGATGCATATTAAAGCTGATAAGAGTATGAATTTGCTACGCATAGCCAGTTGGTTAAGCTTCATTTATGTTCCGATTAAAATAAATTAATAATAACTAATTCATAAGCATAGCTTAAAATATTAAACTATAAATATTTTTAGGCTATTTAATTTGCAGGCTCGTCATTCTCTGTTACTGTTTAACTACCAAGGGCACTTAAAAGAATACTAACAATGAAATGCTTATTGAGCTGTTTGCTCTTTTTATCATTCTTTACTATCGCTGATACTAAAGTGGTTTATAACGCGAATGGCTACACACCAACTTATAGCGGCCAATTACAACAATTTTCTACCTTGGTTATTAAAGACGGTAAAGTTGTTAAAGTCGGTGACGATAAACTAAAAAGCAGCTTTCCTGATGCAGAGTCTTTTGATGCTGAGCAACAGACCCTGTTACCTGGTTTAATAGACGCCCATGGCCATGTTATAGGATTGGGTAATAATTTAACCCAGCTCGATTTACGCGGCACGACCTCGATTGCACAAATCCAGCAGCAGCTAGCACTATTTGCCAAGAATAAAAATGGCTGGATAATTGGCCGCGGCTGGAATCAAGAGTTATGGACTGACAAGCAATTTCCTACGGCAGCTGATTTAGATAAAGTTGTAAAAGATATTCCGGTAGTGCTTTCACGGATAGATGGTCACGCGATTTGGGTTAACAGTAAAGCGATAGAACTGGCAAAGTTAACCGCCGCAACACAAGCCCCCACGGGCGGTGAAATTATTCGCGACCAAACGGGTAAACTAAGTGGTATTTTCATCGATAAGGCCGAGCGCTTGATCACTGCACATATTCCAGCTCCATCCGATCAAGACGTAAGCAATGCATTAACTCAAGCAGGCCAACACCTTGTAAGTTTAGGAATAACTTCAACTCATGATGCCGGTATTGATAAACAAACCTGGCAAATTTATAAGCAAAGAGCGGAGCAAGGCACACTACCACTGCGTATAGTAGCCATGCTCAGTGCAACGGATCCTGCACTTGAAAGCATGCTCAGGGCTGGGCGCTACAAAGATCTTAACGACTTTATGTCAATACGCAGTGTAAAAATATACGCTGATGGTGCTTTGGGAAGTCGCGGTGCTGCGTTGCTAAATGATTACGCCGATAGAAAAAACCACCAAGGTTTAATGCTAGAGACTCAGCAAAAACTAGAGCAACTTTTCACATTAAGCTTTAGCCATGGTTTTAGTGCGAATACCCATGCTATTGGTGATAAGGCAAACCATATTGTATTGGATGCTTATCAAAACGTGTTTAAAAAAACGGGCGGTATTTTATTGCGTAACCGCATAGAGCACGCACAAATAGTTACCCCTGCTGATATTCCTCGTTTCAAAACACTTAAAATTATTCCATCAATGCAGCCTGTGCACGCCACATCTGATATGCATATGGCTGAGCAACGCCTTGCCGACACCCAGTTGCAAGGCGCTTATGCTTGGCAGACTTTTTTAAAGCAAGGCTCAGTTGTAGCCGCCGGTTCTGACTACCCTGTTGAACTGGCTAATCCATTTGATGGTTTGTATTCAGCAATAACTCGCCAAGATCACAATCAGTTACCAGCTGAGGGGTGGCGTGTTAGCGAAGCGCTCAGCAGAGAAGATGCGCTAAGAGCATTCACATTAGGTGCAGCCTATGCCGCACATCAAGAGTTTAAATTAGGCAGTTTAGAGCAAGGTAAATGGGCTGACTTTATTTTAATTGATAAAGATTATTTTAAAGTCCCAGTCGAAGACATTTTTACTATTACAGTTAACCAAACATGGATTGGGGGCGAGCTGCGCTATCAAAAAGCGCAAGAACAACCATCGGAGTCATAACAACTCGATTGGCGAGTTGTTATGACGTTTTTTGCTGACGATTAAGTTTTAATAAATGATATATATTCACAAATGTCAGTAAACCATTGGTAATAGCTACAGGCCAAGCAGCTATCGCAGCCCCATATGCTGTAAATGCAATACAACCGGCAAGGTTGAACCAGCGAAGTTTGCTCACATCACTCATGGTTAGAGAGACAATTAGTAAAGCCGAGGCTAAATAGCCCAAATATTCCCAACTCATTTGTTCTCTCCGATACTTTAGGTTAGCATTGCAAATGTTGTAGTTTACACAAAGATATTCCACAATATAGCAACAGTATAAAAAGGCTAACTTACTAAAAACCCAAAGCAGCTTTAAAGCACACTTTTTATAATCATTACACGGGATATAGGTATTAAGTTTAATTAATCTCGTTAACTAAACTAGTAAGTTAGCGTAAATTCTCAGAGTCTTAATGCTAGCGTCATTAAGGTGTAATAAATAGGACAATTGTCCGAAGGGCATTGTTGATGTTTCAATATCATTTTTCCAGCTATCTCGTCGACCAGCTACTTACGTTTGCTGGCAGTCGTTATCAACACTCAAAAAAAGAAGTCTTGCTCCACCAAGATCAGCCTCTGAGCAAATTAGTATTGGTCAGAAGTGGGACTATATCGTTTAGCTATGATGTAGGTAATGGTCGTCGCTTGCTACTAGGCCAGCTAGATTGCAACAATACCCTAATTGGCGAAATTGAAGCGCTTAACAATAACCCTTGCATTTATACTGTTACTTGCTTTAGTGATGTTAGCTACAACTTAATAGAGCTAAAACACTGGCGTGCTTTATTACTTGAAAAACCAGAGCTCAGTTTATACACAGCGCAAACTATTGCCGCTAAGTTTCAAGAAAACCAAAAAATTAACTTAGACAAATTACTATTACCATTAGGTTATAATATTGCTAAAGATTGCTTATTACGCGCAGAAAAAAACAACCCAACACTATTGCGTGCATACCCAACAGTTAATGCTGAAGCAGAACGCTTTGCCACCACAGAGCGGGCTTATCGTCGCGTAGTTTCTGAATTAGTAGAAAAAGGTTTAGTTGCTCGCTCAAATAATGGTCTAAAAGCGGTCGACTTGGATAGACTTAGCGATTACGTAGATAGTTTTTCACAATTATAGATGACTGAGCGCCAAAATTTAGCAGAAAAAAACAACGTTTCACTAACTATGATACAACTATTTACATTTACAAGCGCAGCCCACTACTTTAGCATAGCAACCTAACAACTGGATTACGCGAAACGCTCAAAAATTAAACAGTGAATTTTTACATTCCGCTGGTAACAATTTTCTTATTTAATTAATGAAAGTATATATAATGTTCACTTGACGTATATATAATGTGCGCTTATCCTTGATTAACCAATTATTGTATTATAGGTGCAAGCCTGATCTGGTACGTGCTTCGATACATTTATAGAACTGCAATTAAGTCTGTTTACTTTAAAGAGAAAGGAAAGAAAGGTAACGATTATGGGAAATAATAAATTCAAGCTCACCAAGCTAGCTCTTGCACTTGGTCTAACGGCAACACTAAGTGGCTGTTTTAGTGACAATGACAACAACGATTATGTTAAGCCTCCAGTCCCACCTGAAGAAACTGTTGATGTTGCTGTTCCACCAGTAGCGATAGAAGCTCAAGCTGGTTCAGTAACTGTTAATATCGTGGATGTAACAGGTGCTCCTTTAGCTGACACGGTAACAGCTATGATTAGCTTCACTTCATCTGAAGACGGCCTTTTAACAGCAGCAGGTAACGCTTTAGCTGAGACTGACAAGTCATCAACTGCTAGCTCGTTCGCATTTACTGTGGGTTCTATCCCTGCTCAAGGTGTTAGCTATGACTATGTTATTTCTGCTGATGGTTTTTTGAACAACTCAGGAACACTAACGCTGTCAACTACTGATAACGTTGTTGCCCAAGAGATTCGTTTAACACCTCGCACTCTTGCGAATTCTGATGTAGCCATTGTTGCTGATACTAAAACATTAGAAGAACTTGTACCTGCTGGGGAAAATACCACAGTATCGTACGACCCTGCATCGGGTTTATCAGTTTCTGGCGATAAAACAGAAATCGCTCTACCACAAGCAATTAACAAAGCGGGTGTTGCAGTTGGTGGCTCAACAGTTAAAATTAAAAGTGGCACGCAATTCCTAGCTAAAGATGGTACAGCATTAGCGACCGTTCCAAAAATGACAGTTGCCTACTTTGCGAATGAAGCAACACGTAATGATGAAGAAGCTGATTCAGCTGCTGCCACTTCATCATCGTTAGATGCATTTCCTGGTGGTCTAGCTCTATCTGTAGCATCTGATCCTAACAGTACTGAGCAAGTTGAAGGTTCATTCACTTCTGGTGGCTTTGTTGCTATTGAACTGGTTGATGATGCTGGTAACAAAGTAAGTACCTTTGGTAAAGATGCTAACGGTAATGACAATACAATTACTGTGGCTATGCAGGTAGATAAGAAAACATCGAACCCTTGTCCTGTAACTTTACCAGCTGGTACAGCTGATATTAAAGCTTATGCTGAAGCAAATGGCTTTAAAAATGGCGTATGTACAGTTTCAGCTCCTGTAGCTCGTAAAATTGCCGCTGGTGATATTTTCCCAGTTTGGAGCTATGATGAAGATGCTGGTAAATGGGGATTCGAAAGCTACGGTGAAGTAACTGATAGCGGCAATGCGTCAACATTTGATGTTTCAGTTGATGTAAATCACTTATCTTACTGGAATCTTGATTACTTTAACAACAGCAAGTGTTCAAGTGTGAAATTCAATATTTTAGATAATAATGGTGACGCTAATAAAGCTGAAACGACTATTTTACTTGAAGTTAATGGCTATAGAAGCTCTTATACTAGCCGTGACGGTAATTATGCATCAGCAACGTTTAGAAGACCGCCAGGTTTCCCTGTGAAAGTTAAAGTGTTACGCAATGGTCAAAACGTATTAGATGGCTTATCAACTAACACTGATGGCGCTCCATCTGCACTATCTGTAAGCAATATCTGTGATTTACAAGATAAAGATCTAACTCTTACAATTGCTCCACCAACAATTGTAACTAAGCAAATCAAAACTCAGTTAGTATGTAGTAACACGGGTGATTTTGAAGTCAATACTCCGCCTGTTGCAACACCTGCACTGGTTAGATTGTTTAAAGATGGTTCTTTCAAACAAACTATTTACTCTACAGGTACTTTCAACCTGAACTTAGAGCAAGGCGGAACTTACTCTGCTAGTTACCTTGATTACAACACGAATGTATGGACATCAACTCCTGTAGCGGCAAACACAACTGCAGCTACATTTGATATCCCTGTAGTGTGTGAAGTTGAAACCGTGCCAGTTTCTGGCTCAGGTTCTGGTTCAGGCTCTTAATCAAGGGTAGAACGATTTTTTATTAAAGCCGCGCATTTGCGCGGCTTTTGTTTATCTCGTTATTAGGTTATTTTTGGTTTATAGTATTTATAACTAAAATAATTACCGGGTTTTAAGGATTTAAAACCTAATTCTAATCTAAATTGGTTAATCACGTGACTTATAAGAAAACAACCCTCGCAACGCTTTGCGCACTTAGTGCCAGTACCTCCGTTTTTGCCGATCAAAACATTAATCATGGTATTGCATATAATGGATTTACAGGTATTTTTCATACCCCTACAGCTGAAGTAATTAATAAAGGTGATGTTGATATTGGTTATAGTAACCAGCTAGAAATTAGAGGAAAATACACCGACGGTCATAACTTTACCTTTTCTGCTGGGCTTTTTGATGGCTTGGAAGTAAGCGGACGAATTACTTCATCAACAATGCACGACATTACATTTAGCTATGAAAACAAAGATCAAATACGCGATCTATCATTTAATGCCAAATATCAAGTTCCTTTTATTCCAAAGGATTGGTTTAGTATTGCTATTGGAGCTAAAGATGTCGGTGGTGCCGCTAATCAATATGAAGCATTTTATGCTGTAGCTTCGAAACAATTATGGGACTTCCGCTTTAGTGCCGGTGTAGGCGCATCAGACACACTCACAGGGCAATTAGACGGTGTATTTGCAGGTATTGAATACCAACCTTTTAGTTGGCTCTCAGTGCTCGCAGAACATGATGCTGAAGCATTCAATTTAGGCGCACGTGTTACCGTACCTAAAGAGTGGCTATACGACATTGCGACTGTTTCATTTAATAGCCGCTTTTATTCAAATACTGAACTTGCTGACAATGATACTTATTGGGGCGTCAATATCAGCATGCCACTTAGTGATGAAGCGCAAGCGAATTACACAAAACCAAAGCCTGCGCCAGAACCTGTAGTTCACACAGCAGCTCCTGCAAATACAACTTCAGAGCTCACTGTAACCACCCATTCTAATCCAGGTTTACCCACTACTGTAAAAGAACCATCAACAAACCAAGCTGAAACGACAAATAGTGCTACAACAACTATTACGACTGAGCAAAATAACAACCATCAAATCCATAACCTTAAAAATAGCTTAGTCAACGATGGATTTGAGAATATTCGTGTTGGTATCAGTGACAATGCGAAAATCATAGTTGAGTTTGAAAACTCGGTATTTAATCGCAATGAAATTGATGCCTTAGGACTCGTATTAGGGCGTATTACCGAGAATTTTACTGACTCTAATAATGAGTTTATTGTTCGCTTATCAAAATTAGATATTCCGTTGCTACAAGTTAGTGGACGTTTAAACAATTATCGTCGTTTTATCGATGAGAATATTACCCCTGATTTAATGATCAGTACTCAATTTAGTGATGACAACACGACAGCAGTTAAGTGGGCAGGTAGTGCTGCAAACACCAGCCCTTACTTTGTGCCGCGAGTTACATTTTCACCATCGCTTTCATCTAGGTATGCAACCGAGCTGGGGGTATTTGACTACTCATTAGCCCTACAAGCTGATTTAAACGTGCCTCTATGGCAAGGTGCTGGAATTAATATCACTGGTCAAGTCAATGTAGCTAACTCCGATCATTTTGAAGAAGGTTCGGCTTTTTCAAACTCTCGTCAGGAAACCGGAATTAAACGCGCTGTGGCCTATCAAACATTCTCTCTCCCGTTCAATATTTATAATCAAACTCAAGTTGGCTTATTCCAAGACTATTATGACTTTATGGGGATCACCAATGAAACCGCTTGGCAAAGTCCTGCTGGAGCCCATAAATTAAAAGCTGAAATTGGCTATTTCGAATATAAAGATTACAACACCGACAAACGTGATTATTCATTACTTTCATATCGTTACTTATGGGCTGAAAAAGATGTGTCTTTCCATTTAACAGGGGGGCAGTTCTGGAATGAAGATAGCGGCTATAAATTCGAGACCAAGTTTTGGTTTGGTGATGCTAACTTAGCAATAATCTACAGCGATACAGACGTCCAAAAAGTAGGCATTGGTTTTAGTATTCCATTATCACCTCGCAAAGATATGGATGCTGGAAATTGGCAAGTTAAAGGCACGCAAAGTTGGACTCATAGTGTGAATACTATTATTAACCAAGATGTTAATTTGATTAATACTGCAAGTGCTATAACGCCTGCATCATCTATAGACCTCGATAAAACTTTCCTAAACCAAGATCGTATGTCGAGTAGCTATGTTTATGCTCACTTAGCACGATTAAAAGAAGCATACGAAACGTATAAATAATAACACATATTAAAAAAGGCCTATTCAGGCCTTTTTCCAAGAGTGTTAAGTTGCGGCTCATTCACAGTGGCAGATAAGCCAAGTGATAACCAAGCTGAATTTTAGCATGTAACTATGCGACTCAAAAATCACTAATGTTGTTTACGCTTTGCTCAGCCACTAGAATGGATAAGCACTTAATTCGCTTAACATTCCCCTGTATGAAGAGTTATTTTTCTAACAGTATATCGTGTATTTTTACTAAATCCGTTTTGCCAGCGATGATCTCATCAGGAGTTAAACCCGAGAGCTCATGTGGGAATACTAGCCACTCATCTGATTCATGAATATAGTAATCAGGCTTCATGTCTACTTTTGAGTTTTTCGGCTTATAGTATGGGCAAGCAACGCGAATATCTTGTGGTAAATTTAAACGCATCAACTCTGATAGCTTTTCTTTTAGTGCAAAAATACTGCGACCTGAGTCAAAAACATCATCAACGATCAATAATGAATCACCGGCATTGGCATTCTCAATAATATAATGTAAACCATGTACTTTTATTTCTTTAGATTGCTGGTTGATACCATAATAAGATGACGTACGCACTGCAATATGGTCTGTTTCTATTCCTTTATAATCATAGTATTCTTGCACTGCAATACCAATTGGAGCACCACCTCGCCAAATGCCAATTATAAAATCAGGACGAAAACCATCTTGGTAAACTTGTGCTGCAACACGAAAAGAATCTTCAAGTAGTTGCTGCGCTGTGATGTAAGTCTTATCAGACATAATAGAAACCCCAGTGTAAGTAGATCATTCAAGTGTAGTGTAAAGCAACCTTGAACAACAAAGTGGGGCGTGATTTTACAGTAAAAAAATAAGAAAAGCTTGTTTGAGTTTGTAATTACTATTTTTCAGATAATAAAAAAGCGCCTAAGTGAAGTAACTCACACACGTAGGCGCTTTATTCGCATATTAAATTTATGCTTTTTCTAACAAGGTACGTGCTACGGTTCGCATACCTACCGTTGTAGCGCCTGCCGCCCACTGGCTAGTACTGCCCATATTAAACGCCGCAGCTAAATCAATATGTACCCAACCTTTGCCATCATTGGGTACAAAGCGCGATAAGAAGCCCGCAGCATTTGATGCACCACCATATCCGCCACCTTTTTGCGCACGACTATTTGCAGTATCAGCATACGGCGAAGGACAGTTTTGTTGATGCCACTTTTCAAGCGGTAATGGCCATGCAGCTTCCATTTCTTGCTCTGCAAAACCTTCCACTTCACGTACAAACTCTTTATCAAGGCCAAATAAAGCATTGTACTCTTGACCAACAGCAACCAGTGCTGCACCAGTCAGTGTTGCCGCATCAATAATAAGTGGCGCACCAGTTTCCCCTGCAGCCATAAGGCCATCAGCAAGTACTAAACGGCCTTCTGCGTCCGTATTTACAATCTCAACAGTTGTGCCATTTTTATAAGTAAGAATATCACCTAGCTTATAAGCGTGACCTGAGATCAAGTTTTCAGCACAGCATAAAAATAATTTAATACGCTTATTAATTCCACGGCTAATGGCTAATGCAAGGCCAGCAGTCACTGTTGCTGCGCCCCCCATATCGCACTTCATGCCTAGCATACCTTCGCTGGCCTTAATTGAGTATCCACCCGAATCAAAAGTGATCCCTTTACCCACTAAAGCGGCATCTACCGGTGCGTTGTCATTACCTGTTGGGTTGTAATCAAGCGCTAGTAATACTGGCGGGCGCTCACTTCCACGACCAACCGCATGAATACCAATCCATTGCTGTTCAAGTAGCGCATCACCTTTAATAATTTGATAACTGACATGCTCAGGCGCCAATGATTGAATAAATTCAGCCGCCTTACCAGCTAAGCTCTCAGGAAAAATATCATCAGCCGTGCCATTGATCATTTCACGCGCCCAGGTAGCAGAGCGTAATAATGACTCAAGTTCTTTACTGTCGGTTTTTGCATTTTCTACAAACTCAACACCAGCTAATGTTTTAGGTGATACAAAACCTTGATAAAATGCCCATTGCGTTTCAGTACACCAACAATCACCCGCAAGTACTACATTCTTAACACCTTGATTGGCAATACTGCGCGCGGCTTTTTGCACTTTCATCAATGTGTCTTGCTCAGCTAAATGAACGGTTGCACCTTGCTCATTGAAAGATAATATGGCGGTTTCGCCCCAATGCGATGCAGCACCCTGCTCGCTTAATTGAACAACAAATTTTTCAGACATGTTAGAATACTCTTTGCGCTATATAGTGACACTGAGTCTACTATAGCTGGCACAACTTCCCAACCGAATGAGACTAAATAATGAAATTTGCTAAGCCATTACAACAAGCCACATTAATTAAGCGCTACAAACGGTTTTTAGCCGATTTACGCCTACAGGACGGCTCTGAATTTACAGCTCATTGTGCTAATACAGGAAAAATGACCGGCTGCGCTGAGCCTGACTTTGCCGCATTTTATTCAACAAGTGATAACTCCAAACGTAAGTACCCTCATTCACTCGAGTTGACCCAGAATCAATTTGAACAATTAATTTGTGTAAACACGGCGGTAGCCAATAAAGTGGTCGAAGAAGCCCTACACGCTAATCTGGTTACTGAGTTAAGTGGTTATGAGCAACTACAAAGTGAAGTGAAATACGGCCAAGAGAACAGTCGTATTGATTTTTTACTCAGTGATTCTAAACGCCCGAATTGCTATATTGAAGTAAAGTCTGTCACTTTACTGAGTAAAGACTCTCCTTTGAGTGGCCAAGGCTATTTTCCTGATGCGCAGACCTTACGCGGACAAAAACATATTCGCGAATTAATCGACATGGTTGCACAAGGCCAACGTGCTGTTTTATTTTTTGCTGTTTTACATGAAGGCATTAGCCAAGTTAGTGCGGCAAAACATATCGATGAAAAATACGCGCAACTATTAACCCAAGCAATTGCTGTCGGTGTTGAAGTACTGGCTTATAAAGCGAAAATTTCGGCCAAAGAGGTAACTCTGGCCGAAAGAATTCCATTTATTCCTTAGTTAGTGACACGTCCATCTCACCAATCAAATTAAGGTTTATATCTTCATCCTTGAACAGTAGTGGTCTAAGCGTCGCATTTTCAGAATAAAAACGTGATTGATCATCAAAGTGATCAGAGGTTGAGTCTGAACTTTGTGACATCGTCAATATCCCTTTAGCAACCGGACCATCATCGGTAAAGTTCATAACAAACATCCAACTTGAGCCATAATTCACTGGATAACCTGACGCTGTTAAATTAGAGCGCAAAGGCTGGCCAGTAATCGCATCATTTAGTGCTTGGTGATCAATATACGGGATCAAGGTTGAGCGCGTGGTACCGCTGCGATCATAACGATATACATTAAAACCACCTTCAACATGCATTGGCCCACTCCACGGTAATTTTTCGCCACTCGCGTTACCACCAGCCAATGTTTTCTCTACAAATTGCATTTGCGCAAGCGTTGCATCGAGTGCAATACCATTACTTTGCAATGTAGCAACAGCATGTGCCAACGTAACCAGTGCCGAGCCGTCAATACGTAAGGTGTTTGGTGTATTAGCAGGATCAGTTACATCAAAGTTATCACCAAGGTGGGTTTTAGGATCGAATAAATGTGCAAACTCCCTAATAAGCGCTGCACCTTTCGTGTCTAGATTCATAGCACCATTCCATTGCGCTAAAACGTCACATGCTTGAGTTAAATCAATACTATCACCGTTACTTAGCATGACTGGCGTATCGCCTTGTGCCTTACATTGTGTAATAAGCTGCTCAAACACCAGCTCACCAAGATAAATACGATCGCCTACCAGTGCGGTTTCGAGTTCATCTAAAGTAAATAAACCATCCTCACCAGCACCGTCTTTTAATAACTGTAATCCCATGCGAGTACGCAATGATAGCGGCTGATGTACATCACCATATTGCGCAGCAAAACCCAATAATGGCCGCTCAGGGTTAGTAACCCAGTAGCTGTCGTTGGAGTTTTGTACATAGTCGGTACGGTGCAATTGCGGGGCCTTTTCAAAAGGAACATTACCGTTACTTTCAAATATTTTTAAATTGCCGGGTACTAAATCAAACCCTGTTGATTCTCGCAGTGCAACAAGCTCAGGTTGGATACGAATAGCCATGTTAGCAGTATCACTCACATTTAATACCGTACTGTCATCAACATAAAATACATTGCCTGCTTTATCTGTTGCCATGGTGTTGTTAAACGCCACACCATCAAACTGAGCAAATGAGGCTTTCATATCATCAAGGCTGCGAGCTTGGTTTAAAGCCGACCACTGAGCAACTACATCCATATTAAATTCATTAGCATCTTTAATAGTAAATGCTTGGCTATCATCCCAACCTAAACCATTTGCAGCTGGCGTTTCGATCATCAAACCATGGTGGCTGTAATAAAACTCCTTCTCTAAATTAATGGTCATGCCTGGTGCAACAGCCACTTCCACGGTAACTTTTTTGCTCGTAATTGTGTGGTTATCACCTTCAACGCTGTAACTCATTCGGTCATTCTCATTCAACGCTAATTGATAAATTAAAAAGTGTCGCGCTGTAGAAAATGTATGAGTCCATGCAACGTGCTCATTAAAACCAATATTGATAACCCCTGGCATGCCTTGCAAACTGCCCCCCATTACATTCATAGCGCCAGGAATGGTTAAATGTGATTGCCAAAACCGTAAATTACCTTCATGTGGGAAATGTGGGTTAGCTAATAATCCTCCTTTGCCATTGGCCATTTTATCTTTACCAAGCCCCCAACCGTTTGAGCCAAGATGCTGGTACTTTTTCTCTAATTTAAAGCTTTTTGCTTGCTGGTTAAGATTTTTGACAACACTGGAGACCGCACTTGCAGCCGATGCAACTGGGGTTGGTAAATACTCATCGCCATCACCTGGGCTTGCTAAAAACGCTAAATCTAGAAAATTTGCAGAACTGGCTAATTGTACCGTTGCCATAGCGTAAGCCAACATGTCTTCTGGCGTTAATGCGAACACCCAAGGTTGCGATGCACACTCTGGAGCTAAGTTATCTACTCCTGTATCGCTTACGTATTTATTAAAGCCTTGCACAAACCCCTCATAATGCGCACGACTGTCTTCATTAAGTTCACTATAGTGCGCTTTGGCATACTCATTGACGCCCAATGCTTTGTAACCAAAGTCAGAAATTAAATGCCCAGAATCGCCACTACCCGGTACTTTATCGGGGCCATAAAACTTAGCTCGTTCACCACGTGTTTTAACAATTTGATCGAGTAACAAACACGCATGATCTTTTGCATAAGCATAACCACTGCCAAAAGCTAAGCTTTCAAGGTTATCCGCTGTAATATGCGGCACACCAAATGTGGTCCAACGAATATTAGCATCGAGCTTATTGTCGTCGTCAAAAGCGGTAATGGTTGGGGCAGGTTCTGGCGTTGGTTCCACAACCACAGGTGGTGGCGTAATAACGTTTTTATCGTCATCAGAGCTACATGCGCTGAGCAATAATGCCGCAGCAATACTAATTGAAAGTGTGTGAAGTTTCATTGGGGTTCCTATCCATTATTGTTTGTTCCATTGGCTACCTTGCCTTATTAAATGAACTAAATCTTGACCTTTCACGCAAAAAATTGACTTTGCGCGCCAACTAATGCAGCTTACTCTGTTATTCACTCTACAAAATAGCTCGCTATGTACGTTGTTAGTAGTCAAATTATTCGCGCACTCGTGCACTTTTTAATAGCACAAGGCATTGCACCGGCCAAACTTACAGCCGTACTGACAACACGTGCTCGTTATTTAGATGAAAGCAATTATCGATTTCCAGTCCAAGATTATGAGCAACTAATGAGTTACGCAGAGCAGTCATTACAGTGTGATCATATCGGTTTAAAATTTGGGCAATCATTAAAAACACAAAGTTGGGGACTGCTAGGCCATATAGCATTGGTCAGTGAGTCATTAGCAAAGGTCTTATTACACGCTCAAAAACTCAACACTCTTGTTCGCAATATTGGCACCATTACCTTGCGTAGTGAAGGATCGCTAAGTTATTTAACTTGGCAACCCAACGTCGACATTCAACATCACATGGTCGATGAACTATTTAGCAGTTGGTTATCGTTTGCTAAGCATTGCTGCTACAACACAGCTGAGTTAGCACTAGAGAAAGTACAGCTTAGGCGCTTGGAACCAAGCTCGACGAGCTTGCGAGCTTATAAAGCTGTATTTAATTGCCCTATTGAATTTTCCGCGAACCATAACTGCTTATGTTTCAAAAGTAGCTTATTAACTAGCCCATTACATAATGCCAATAAAGACCTTGAGTATTTACTTGCCGCTCAGGCAAGTACATTAGTAAGCGAACACGACGAAATTAATCAACTCAAAGCATTTATTACCGCTCACTTTCCACACGTGCCTACCGTCGATCAAGCCGCTTATCACTTAGGGTTCAAAAAACGCAGTTTTCAACGCTACTTACACTCACAAAACTGTAGTTACTCACAATTGGTTGATGAACTGCGTAAGTACCATGCCAAACTAATGTTGCAACAAAAAATAAGTGTTCTGGAGATTACGAGTCGTCTAGGTTTTTGTGAGCAAAGTGCTTTTCAACGTGCCTTTAAACGCTGGTATGGCTGTACCCCTAAAAAGTTTTTAACCTATAAACCATGCCAGCGGCAGAATTAACCTTAAGATATTCGTCATCCAGAACTAGGTAATTACAAGAGATGTAAAAAAATTGAGTTGCTTTTCATTTTTTTGCCCATATAACTAGGCCAGTTAGAAAATAGCTAACTGGTTAAACAGCCATTATAATTTTTTCAAATTGTGTTTTTAACCAGTGAAAATTATTTAACCGCAGCCAATAAATTAAAAATAAATTTGCCTAGGCCATAGGATTCTGTTATTTATAGCCGCCGGCTAAAGCTGGGCATTATATTAAGGATTTAGGAGAAAGTTATGCCAGACCAAAAAAAATTAGGGTTATTGGCTCAGGCCGGATTAGAACCGTATCAGGAAAAGCCGGGCGAAGAGTATATGAATGAGGCACAACGCGCTCATTTTAGAACTATTTTGGAAGCATGGCGCAACGATTTACGCAATGAAGTTGACCGTACTAAATCGCATATGCAAGACGAAGCAGCTAACTTCCCTGATCCAGTTGACCGTGCCGCACAAGAAGAAGAGTTCTCTTTAGAACTGCGTACTCGTGACCGTGAACGTAAACTGATCAAAAAAATTGAAAAAACAATTATCCTCATTAAAGAAGATGATTTTGGTTTTTGTGACTCGTGCGGGATTGAAATTGGTATTCGTCGTTTAGAAGCACGTCCTACAGCAGATTTATGCGTAGACTGTAAAACACTTGCGGAAATCAAAGAAAAACAATCTGGACGCGGTTAATTTTTGTAATTAATCAATGTCTACCACAGCCGTTATTACTGCGCCTATGCGCAACTACCGCGGTCGATTTGCACCGTCACCTTCTGGGCCACTTCACTTTGGTTCACTTGTGGCGGCTGTGGGCAGTTACCTTGACGCTAAAAGCAACCAGGGAACTTGGTTAGTCCGAATAGAAGACATTGACACCACACGTGTCGCACAAGGGGCAGCCAAAGATATTCTAACAACCCTTGAAGCCTATGGCTTACATTGGGATGAAGAGGTTGTCTATCAAACCCAGCGTCACGATTTATACGCACACACCATTGAGCAATTAAATAAGCAGCAACTTATTTACGCTTGCCACTGCTCACGCAAACAGATCAAAGCGCTCGGTGGAATATACCAAGGCCATTGCCGTCACCTAAACCACTCGCAACGCCACAGCGCCTTACGCTTAATACAGCAGCACCCCATCAGCCAGTATCATGACCTTATCCAAGGTGCAGTAACAATAAACCAAGAATTAGCCCGTGAAGATTACTTAATAAAACGCAGCGATGGTTTATTTGCTTATCAATTGGTGGTGGTTGCAGATGATATTGCTCAAGGCATAACTCATATTGTGCGTGGCGCTGATTTACTTGAACCGACTGCTCGACAACTCAGCTTATTTAAACAGTTAAATCATACAGCCCCACATTACGCACATTTACCATTAGCAGTTGCACAACCTGGTTTTAAATTATCGAAACAAAATTATGCCCCAGCGATTGCCAAAGACAACCCAAAACCGGCACTGTTCAACGCATTTGAATTTTTAGGTTTGACCCCACAAGCTGAACTAATTGAACTAAGTATTGAAAAAATGCTGTGCTGGGCTATCACTCATTACAGCTTGCAAAGCGTGCCTAAAGTGGCCGAAATTCAAGTTTCACAAAACCCACACAGCCAAGCAACCCTATTTACGCATATAAACAAATAAAAATTCGCTAAAAATGGTGAATTTTAAAGCCTTCAACTTAATTTTTGAGCTGTGCTGGTATATGATAGCCAACCTTAAATGTGCAATTCATTTAGTAATACCCATTGCGATAAATGAGCAAGCAATACTAGCACCACTAAAACGGTTCAATAACAAAATAAAATCTACAACATTAGCCTGTTGTAACGTTTTAATGCTGTTAATGGTAACTTTAACTCGCTAGATTAAGCGAAACTCTAATACAATAGGTATCACCAAGTAATTACATAGCATAGCGATCACTCTCGTAGTGCGACTATACTTGGTTTAATTTTTGATGGCGTCCATCAAATAACCAGATTCTGTAGGAGACAGATTATTATTTCCAAGCTTTTTCAATTTTGTCGGCAAATCATAGGCCCAACCGCCTCAACAACAGCCGAACATACTCAAGTCTCTGCGCAGCCTTTAATAATTGGACGCAATGAGCATGGTATTTCTCGCAAACAATTTAGCCCAAATGCAATCAAGGTATTATATCGCCTTAAAGATGGTGGCTTTGATGCCTACCTCGTTGGTGGTTGCATTCGTGATATTTTGTTAGGTCAACAACCAAAAGATTTTGATGTAGTCACCAATGCCACCCCAGATCAGGTTAAAAAGCTGTTTCGTAATTGCCGCTTAATTGGTCGTCGTTTTCGCTTAGCGCATATTGTCTTTGGTCGTGAGATCATCGAAGTTGCCACCATGCGTGGTCATCACGAAGCTGCCGATGATAAAAACCAAATCAGCCAATCAAATGAGCAAGGTCAACTACTACGAGACAACGTATTTGGTAGTATTGAAGAAGATGCGGAACGTCGTGATTTTTCAATCAATGCTTTATATTACTCAATTAATGACTTTTCAATTCATGATTATGCTAACGGGCTAGCTGCTATCAATGCTAGACAAATCGAAATGATTGGTGATCCGCAAACGCGTTACCGCGAAGATCCGGTACGTATGCTACGCGCAGTGCGTTTTGCCACCAAGTTGGACATGTCAATTGCACCAGCAACGGAGCAACCATTAACAAAATTAGCAAACCTACTCGATAATATACCGCCAGCACGTTTATTTGAAGAAACATTAAAACTGTTTTTAAATGGTAAAGCTGAAGCTAACTTTTTAATGCTACGCAAATATGGACTTTTCAAGGCATTATTCCCAGCGCTTGATCGTATTTTAGATAGCAACCCTGATGGCTTAGAATTTGCTTTTATTCGTCAAATGTTCCGCAATACTGATGCACGCATAAATGCAGAAAAGAAAGTAACACCAGCCTTTATTTTTGCCGCCTTGCTTTGGTTTCCATTATTAAAGATCACTAAAACCTTGCAAGCACAAGAGCAACTATCTGAATACGATGCATTTGCGCAAGCAATGAACAAAGTACTCAGTGAAAATGCCCAGCACATCGCAGTGCCGAAGCGATTTACTTTGGGTGCCCGCGATATTTGGCATATCCAACATCGTTTAGATAAACGCTCAGGACAACGTGCATACCGCTTAACTCAGCAACCACGCTTTAAAGCCGCCTACGACTTTTTATTACTCCGTGTAGAAGCCGGAGAAAAACAACATCAGGAATTAGCAAACTGGTGGACTGACTATTTAAAACAAGACATTAATGGTCAAAAAGACATGGTGAAAGCGTTAGGTAATCAAGGGGCAAGCAAAGGCCGTCGCCGTACTCGCCGACGCAGCCCAAAGCCAGCATCTGAATGAAAATGCAAACAGTCTATCTAGGTTTAGGGGCTAATTTAAATAGCCCACGTACGCAACTCGATCATGCGGTAGCTGCATTGCGCGCATTAGCTGATTGTGAATTTATTGCTGTTTCGCATTATTACGCAAGCAAACCGATGGGCCCGCAAGATCAGCCTGATTACGTAAATGCCGTGGCGGCCTTAAAAACAACACTACAGCCTGAGCAACTACTTGATTTAACACAACAAATAGAACTTCAACACGGCAGAGTTCGAAAAGCCGAGCGCTGGGGGCCGCGCACCTTAGATATTGATATTTTATTATTTGGCGATCAAGTCATAAAGAGTGAGCGCTTAATTGTGCCCCATTATGGCTTGACCGAACGAGAGTTTGTGGTTTACCCACTGCTTGAGATCGCCCCAAATATTACGCTGCCAAATGGAACAGCACTGCACAGTGTTACTGCTACTTTGGCATTAAACGAATTACACCAATTACCTCTGTAATTAATTTCAGGCCATTGCCTACGAGGATATTATGTCTAAAATAACCGTTTCTACGCTCAATAAAATGAAAGCAGAACAGCAAAAAATCACTGCTTTAACTGCTTACGACGCAAGCTTTGCTAAGTTATTTCACGATAACGGCGTTGATGTCATTTTAGTTGGTGATTCATTAGGCATGGTGTTACAAGGTGGTGACGATACACTAGCAGTGACAAATCAAGATATTGCATATCATACGCGCAGTGTACGCGCTGGTAGCCGCGAGTTATTCGTTATAGCTGATATGCCATTTATGACCTACTCAAACCCAGCAGAAAGTTGTAAAAATGCGGCTGAGTTAATGCGTGCAGGCGCTAATATGGTCAAGCTTGAAGGTGGTGAATGGTTATATGACTCAATTGTCGCGCTTACTCAACAAGGTATTCCTGTATGTGGTCACTTAGGTTTAACACCACAATCTGTGCATGTTTTTGGCGGCTTTAAAATCCAAGGCCGTGGTGCAGAGCAAGCTCAGAAAATGATTAGCGATGCCAAAGCATTGGAAGCTGCTGGCGCACAAATGATTGTCCTTGAATGTATTCCAACAGAGCTTGCAAAATTAATCACCGAAGCTGTATCAATCCCAACGATTGGTATTGGTGCTGGTAATCAAACCGACGGGCAAATTCTCGTTATGCATGACTTAGTGGGTATCTCCGCAGGTTATATTCCTAAATTTTCTAAAAACTTTTTACTCGAGACAGGCAACATGCCAGATGCAGTTAAAAAGTATTGTAACGATGTTAAAAGCGGTGCTTTTCCAAGCACAGAACATGAGTTTAAATAATGCAGTCGATCACTGAAATAAAATCCTTACGCAGCCAAATTAAAGCATGGCGTCAAGCCGGTCTAAGCGTCGCCTTAGTGCCGACCATGGGTAACTTACATCAAGGCCACTTCTCGTTAGTTGAAAAAGCTAAGAACATGGCCGATAAAGTTGTCGTGAGTATTTTCGTAAACCCAATGCAGTTTGGCGCAAACGAAGATTTAGATAACTACCCTCGCACCCTAATTGCTGATAAACAAGGGCTCGCTGAGCTAGGTACTGATATTGTATTTACACCGACCGTGGAAACCATTTATCCAAATGGTTTAGATGCCCAAAGCTTTGTGGACGTACCGGGAATTTCCATGGGATACTGTGGAGGCTCTCGCCCAGGTCATTTTCGTGGTGTTGCCACAGTTGTAACTAAGTTATTTAACTTAGTTCAACCTGATTACGCTTGCTTTGGTGAGAAAGACTTCCAGCAATTACAAGTGATTAAAACCATGGCTCACGACTTATCTATTCCTGTTGAGATCATTGGTGTTGCTACCAGCCGTGAAGTCTCAGGTTTAGCAATGAGTTCTCGTAATGGCTACTTATCAGACATTCAAAAAGAAACCGCCACAGAACTATTTAGAACGCTAAATTGGAGTGTTGAGCAACTAAATGCAGGACAGCGCGACTTTACTGAAATATGCCAGCAAGCTAAACAACGATTACAGCAGGCAGGGCTAAAACCAGATTACTTTGAAATAGCGCAGCGCGATACACTAAAAAAAGCTACACTCAATGATAGCCATCTAGTGATATTGGCCGCAGCATTTTTAGGCCCTGTTAGGCTTATAGATAATCTGCAAGTTGATATTACATAACAATAATTAGGGATAAACATGAATTCATTACTAAAATTATCAAGCATAGCGCTTTGTGTTGGGGTACTTGCGGGATGCCAAAGCCAGATAGAAAACCCTGAAATGCAGCAATGTGCGCAGCAAAACTATCAATGCGAAGTAAATTGTGAACAACAAAGTACCGGTGAAGGTATGGTTCATAAAGTGTGTAGCACAAAATGTATTGAAGCGTATAACCAATGTAAAGCAAATGCTGAAGCATTAGGTAATGTTCAATAATCAATTAAAACTTACTTGCCAATTATTAAAGTGATTGGCAAGTTCCCCCTCTCTTCCCCTTCGCTAATTACCCGTAAAACAAAGTCTGTAAAATGCCTTTTCATTCACTTTAGAGCAAGGTTGCATCTAGTAACATCTACTTACATTAGTAAGAAGTAGTCATACATTCCATGTAATTATTTCCCGCTTATACAAAGAAAGTACATCATCCTCACGATAAGCGAAACTAAAGCCATTGAAATATAAGTAATTATTTCAGGATCGCTTCTTGCAAAAATGAATGTAACTTATTGCAAAATTTAAAATTAATTAGGTAACAGCTAAAGGAAGCCTCATGGAAACGAAAATGCGAGCAGTTCTGTCTTCATCATTTAAAAAAAAGAGTGTGTTAAGTGCCCTCTTAGCTTTGTCTGTTTTTAATGCAGGCGCAGCCGAAGAGCCAACTAAAAAGCCAGAAGCAGCCGCACCTGTAGCAGCTAAAAAGCCAGATACTGCTGCGCCAGTCTCTGTAAAACAACCAACGCTGCTTACCATTCCTTCAGAAAGATTATTTGAAGTGATCACAGCAAGAGCGAAACAGTTAGCAGCAAACGACTACGTCGCAGCACCTGAAATAGCAATAGATACGTTAAATAACATTAACTATCAAGATTATAGAGCAATTCGTTTTCGCCAAGATCATGCCATTTGGAAGGATCAAAGCTTGTATGAAGTGCAGCTTTTCCATCCTGGTTTTCTTTATAAAAACCCTATCGCTATCAACACCGTGGATACCGATGGTAAGGTACAAAAGCTGCCTTTTAAAACAGATTACTACCGCTATGATAGTACTGCAGCTCCACTTGAGCAGGAAATTAGCGCAGCCTTAGGCAACACTCAATTAGGTCACGCAGGCTTTCGACTTCATTTCCCGCTCAATAATAACGAGTACAAAGATGAAGTCGCAGTATTCCAAGGTGCTTCTTACTTTCGTTTAGTAGGCCCACAGCAAGTGTACGGCATTTCAGCTCGTGGCCTTGCCGTTGATACTGCACTTAGCTCTGGTGAAGAATTCCCCGTGTTTAAAGAGTTTTGGTTAGTTAAACCAACAGCAGAAGACACAAATATTGTGCTTTATGCATTGCTAGACAGCCCGTCTGTAACAGGCGCCTATCGTTTTGAGATAAGTCCATCGACTAACACTGAAATCACAACGCAGATGCAAATATTTGCCCGTAAAGATATTAAAAAGCTTGGCATTGCTCCACTTACAAGCATGTTTTATCACGGTGAAAATAGCACTAAATTCTTTGATGATTACCGACCAGAAGTACATGATTCTGACGGTTTATTAATGCAATCTCAGGATGATAAATGGGTATGGCGAGCGCTTAATAATCCTAAGCAACTTAGCGTAACTTCATTCAGTTATGATAACCCGAAAGGTTTTGGCCTCGCGCAACGTGACCGTGAATTTAATAACTACCTTGATACCGAAGCGCATTACCATGCTCGTCCAAGCTTGTGGATTGAACCAAAAGGTGAATGGGGTAAAGGCCGGGTTGAGTTAGTGGAAATCCCCACGGATACAGAGACTAACGACAATATCGTTAGTTACTGGGTACCAGAGCAGCCACTTAAAGCGGGTGAGACACTAAGTTACAGCTATAAGTTGTCAACTTTTAATACTGCACTTGCGAGCCAAAATAAAGCGCGCGTTTTACGCACACGTATTGGCAGTGCAGCCTTGCCAGGTGAAAAAAATCCACCACCAAAAAGCCACCGTCAATTTACGGTCGATTTTACAGGTGACACAATTAATAGTTTATCAGCCAATATTAAACTACTCGCTAATTTAACTCTCAATTCAGGAAAGATAAGCGATAAAACAGTACAACAATTACCAAATAATCAAGGATGGCGTGTTGCTTTTAAAATCGCGCCTGAGGGAGATAAGCCTGTCGATATGCGCTTATCATTAACACTACGTGACAAAGAAGTAAGCGAGGTATGGAGTTATGTCTGGTATCCAAATGACGTCGAATAGCAACAGCACACACAATACTGCAATGCCTTTTAAAAAGGCGCGAGTATGGTTATTTTCACTGTTAGTGTTAGCCATCTCGGCCTACGGCATGTGGATCATGTTTGATATTTTAAATTCAAATGGCATGACCCCACTTGAGTATGCATTACTGGCACTGTTTTCAATCACCTTTACGTGGATTGTCACCGCGTTTTGCAGTGGCTGCATGGGATTTATTTTACAATTGTTTAGAATCGATCCCTTAACGCTCAAGCGCCAAAAGGCAATTAAAATTGATGAACAAGCACTGAGTAAAACCAGAACAGCGGTTGTCATGCCTATCTACAATGAAGATACCCAGCGTGTTATCGCAGGTTTTGAAGTAAGCATGCGTTCACTGATAAAAACAGGTCAATTTGCTCATTATGACTTTTATTTGCTCAGTGACACTCAAGATCCAGAAATAGCCAATAACGAGCTAAAAGCGTGGCACGCCCTAAGCGAGCGATTAGGCGATGATGTTGCGAAACAAACTTTTTATCGTCGCCGTGAAGATAACAAACACCGTAAAGTAGGTAATCTAACTGATTTTTGTGAACGTTGGGGCAGTAAATATGAGCACATGATTGTGCTTGATGCTGACAGTATCATGACTGGCCAATGTATGCTTGAACTCACCTCAAGTATGATCAACAATCCACAAACAGGGCTTATTCAAACCATTCCTATTCCAGTAAGACAAGATACTTTCTTTGGCCGTTTTTTACAGTTTGCCTCTGTTTTGTACAGCCCTATGCTGGCGACTGGTTCTGCTTTTTGGCAAACCAATCAGGCTAATTACTGGGGCCATAATGCCATTATTCGTGTTGAAGCGTTTATTGATTGCTGCGGTTTACCTGTACTTGAAGGTAATGCCCCATTCGGCGGTGAAATTTTAAGCCATGACTTTGTCGAAGCCTCATTATTACATCGTGCTGGCTGGGATGTGTTATTGCTTAGCGATATTCAAGGTAGCTACGAAGAAGTACCAAGTAATATTCTAGACTATGCCATTCGGGATAGACGCTGGGTGCAAGGTAATATTCAGCATTTAGGTTTATTACCTTCATCAGGTTTAAAAATGATGAGTAAACTGCACTTTTTACTTGGTGCAACAGCTTATATTTCGTCATTGATTTGGTTATCAATGTTAGTGCTTAGTACCATTGACGCCGTTACTCGTGCAATGAATAGTAATGTCTATTTTAATCAGGCATATCAATTATTTCCGACTTGGCAAATTGCTAAAACAGATTTAATTAATTCCCTGCTGTTTGTCACCATCGTACTGTTATTATTACCAAAGTTAATGGGGATCATAGTTACCTTGATCCATCGTAATAAGCAATTTGGAGGCTCATTCAAACTAATTTTGGGCTCAATTATTGAGACCGTGTTTGCAATCATCATCGCACCACTCATGATGGTATTTCATAGTTACTTTGTGGTGTGTGTATTTTTAGGTAAAAAAGTAACCTGGGATGCGCAACCAAGAACGGGTCGAATGGTGCCTTGGAAAGAAGCAATTGGCTATACGTTAATAGCGACTTTAGTAGCCATTGCTTGGGGTAGCGTTGCTTATTACTATACACCCACTTTCTTTTGGTGGTTGTCACCGATTTTAGTCGGATTAATTTTAGCAGCGCCTATTGTTCGTTATTCAAGTAGCATTGGCTTTGGGGTTAAGTTACGGAAAATGGGGATATTCATTTGCCCAAGTGAAGTAGATAATGACGACACACTTGCCGCTTTACGTGTTCATGAGCAAGAAATTACATTACCTAGTGATGAGGTCGCCAATTTCTCAATCCCAGAATTGCCACCAGAGCATGCGAGTGTAATGCCAATCCAAAGCTTTAAGCGCCAAGGGTTAAGTAAACGAAAACGCGTTTTAAATGCCCACCAACAAATCAAGAAGAAACTATTTAACTAGTTTAAACTTGACTCGTAAACATAAAAAACCGCGCAATTTGCATTGCGCGGTTTTTTATTAACTCATTATTAGGATGAGTTGAGTTTAAAGCAGACCTAACTTCTTAAGTTCGCTCATCGCCATTTTGCCAGAAAGCGGCACATAACCATCTTTCTCTACAATTTTTTGGCCATCTTGTGATAACACCATTTTTAAGAACTCAGCTTCAATTGGTGCAAGTGGTTTGTTCGGGTGTTTATTCACATACACATATAAAAAGCGCGACAGTGGATATTTACCTGTAGCAACGTTTTCAAGTGTTGCATCAACAAAGTTATCACCTTTTTTCGCCAGCGGCACTGTACGTACACCAGAAGTCTTATAACCAATACCTGAGTAACCAATTGCGTTCACTGATGATGAAATTGACTGCACCACAGAAGCAGAGCCTGGTTGCTCATTTACATTGTTGCGGAAGTCACCTTTACAAAGTGCTTTACTTTTAAAGTAACCATATGTACCCGACACAGAGTTACGACCGTAAAGCTGAATATCTTTAGCAGCCCAATCACCCGTTAAACCAACGTCACTCCAGCGTGTTACATCAGCATTTGCGCCACATTTACGTGTTGACGAGAAAATCGCATCAACTTGATCAATTCGCAGGCCTTCAATTGGGTTATCTTTATGTACAAACACTGCTAATGCATCGATAGCTACACGCACTTCAGTAGGCTTATAACCGTAACGTTTCTCAAACGCTTCAATTTCTTTTGATTTCATTTTTCGGCTCATAGGGCCAAAATTAGACGTGCCTTCTGTTAATGCCGGCGGCGCTGTTGATGAACCTGCAGCCTGAATTTGAATATTTACATTTGGGTAAATACGCTTATATTCTTCTGCCCAAAAAGTCATCATGTTGGCTAACGTATCAGAGCCCACAGATGAAAAATTACCTGAAATACCACTGACTTTTTGATATTCAGGAATGCTTGCATCCGTTGCCATTGCTTGTGCAGACACAAATGTTGTTACTGCCACACCCATTGCGGCGACTAGATTTTTAAATTTCATTGGGTTACTCCAATTTGGTTCGTCCATTTCTTAACTGCGCTCTACTGTAAAGAGAATAGATGACAGTTAGATTACTCTAAAATGACAGTTTTATGACTTTATACTTTCTCAGCTAAATTAGTTAGTAATAGCGTTTTATCGCTATTGAAGGCAAACGAAAATGTTGAGCCTTCACCTAATTTACTGGTTATTTGTAACTTACTTTCGTGACGAGTTAATACATGTTTAGTGATCGCCAAACCTAGCCCTGAACCACCAGTAGTACGACTACGCGCTTTATCCACTCGGTAAAAGCGCTCTGTTAAACGATTTATATGCTCAGGTGCAATACCATCACCATTATCAACCACCGAGAAATGTGCTTGTTTATTTTTTAACTGCCAACTTACGGTAATTCTACCGCCGGCTTTAGTGTAGTGAATGGCGTTAAACACTAAGTTAGAAAACGCACTGCGCAACTCTTCTTCCGAACCTTTAATATCAAGCCCTGCATCAATATCGAAAATCAACTCATGGCCTTTATCTTGGTTCAAAGACTGTGCCTCAGTTTTTACATAAGTGAGTAATTGCGGTACGTTAACCGCTTTATCGTTGTCTTGACGCCGAGCGCCTTCAATACGTGATAACGACAACAGCTGGTTTACGAGGCTATCCATACGCTTACATTGCTCAAGCATAGTGCCCTGGGCTTTATTCCACATCGCTGGCGGCGGCATCATGTCACCATCAAACATTTCTAGATAACCCGTAACGACCGTCAGTGGCGTGCGTAATTCATGTGACACATTGGCTACAAAATCTTTGCGCATTTGCTCTAGTTGCTTCAAGCGTGTCACATCCCTGACTACTACCATTAATTGTGAACTGGCGTAAGGCATTACCCGAAACTCTAAAACGTGTTCAACACTGTGACCACTTTCCAGTTCAAGTGCCTCATCAAACAATCCCATTTGCATATACTTTGCAAACTTAGGATCCCTCACAAGATTATCAAGGCGTTGACCATGATCCGTCGGCCACTGTAAACCCAACACCTTTAGCGCCAATTGGTTGCACCAAACAATACTTAAGTCACGTTGCAATACCACAACAGCATCAGGAACCGCTTCGGCACCATCACGAAAGCGGCGGATCAGATCCGCTAACTCATTGCGCTTTTTTCGGTTGCGGTGCTGCAAATGATAGATCCCCTCAAACACCTGCTCCCATGCTCCCTCACCTTCAGGAGGATTGAAACTGCGTTGATTCAATAACCAATCACTAAGCCGATATAACTGATGATAATGCCAAATAAGCAGTGAAAATGAACCTAAAAACAAAAGCAAAAATGGTGCGCCAATCAACACACCCACTAATAATAAAGGTAGGAAATAGATAAGCAGACGCTTAGCTAACGCCTGCTTATTGACAACTCGATACATACACTCACTTTACCTTAGAGCAAGACCGACCTTGGCCTGAATGTTTATAGTTTACTCGAAAAACGATAACCTGCACCACGTACAGTTTGTACTAAACGGTCATGACCAAGCGGAGCAATCGCTTTACGTAAGCGACGAATATGCACGTCTACGGTTCTATCTTCAACATAGACATTAGTCCCCCACACGTTATCTAGCAATTGTTCACGGCTATACACTCGCTCAGGGTGAGTCATAAAGAAATGCAATAAACGAAACTCAGTTGGTCCCATATCCAGCTCGCTACCTTGTGAAGTAACACGGTGTGAAATAGGATCAAGGCGTAAACCATGTACATCAATCGCTTCTTCCAATGACGTTGGTGAAACACGACGAATTACGGCTTTAATACGCGCCATCAATTCTTTAGGTGAAAATGGCTTAGTAACATAATCATCTGCACCGACTTCAAGTCCACGAACTTTATCTTCTTCTTCTCCGCGGGCCGTCAGCATGATAATCGGGATCTGCCGAGTATATTCGCTTTGCTTAAACTTTTTGGCTATTTGAATTCCGCTACCACCTGGCAGCATCCAATCGAGTAGCACCATATCAGGATAAGGTTCTACCATAGCAGCAATTGCTGAATCATAGTCTTCAGCTTCAATTGCTTGAAAACCATTTTGCTCTAATACAAAAACCAGCATCTCTCTGATCGGTGCTTCGTCATCGACGACAAGTACTTTACGTGACATTCCAATTTATCTCTTTCGTTATCGAACTAGTTTTCATTATTATGACTAAGTATGACATTTTTATGAAAGTGTAACGTGTAAATCAAAATGCAGGGAAAAAAACAGCAATTAACCGATATCAGGAACTAAATAAGCGTAAATAAGCTCAGTCCAAGCAATTAAACCAACCCTTTTTTACTAGTTGAAATATTTTAGCTCGTATCAACTTTAACTAAAGGCACTCTTATTTTATTTCTCTGACGAGGGGTGATTCTGCTTCCATAGCCATTGTTCATCATTATGGCGGGATCGAACTTTGCATAATTATGAATATAACACGGGTTGCTTTGATCATTTATAGAGATCAAAATTCTACTAAGCATTGAGTTTGGGATCACGCTTTTACTAACCAAGCTCGATCTGGGATCACTGTTTTACCTAGCAAAATCTGTAAGTTGTTGATCATTTAAACAAGCAAGCTGTGAAGTGGTTATTTATACAACAAAAACTCTCACAACAAAGCTGATCCTTAGTAAAAATCTGATCCCAATTATATCAAGTTAGTAAGTCAGTGATCCCAAATTCAATGCTTGGTAAAATAATGATCTCTGTTGATCAACGACAAAAAAAGCCAGTAACATAACGCTACTGGCTGTTTATTTATTAAATAACTTAATGAGTTAACTTATTTAATCTGTGGATCTAATTCACCAGTTAAATACTTAAGGTGCATATCATCCAATGAAATTGGCTTGATCTTACCAGCTTGACCTGCAGTACCAAATGACTCATAACGTGCAACACAGATCTCTGTCATTGCTTTTGTCGCTTCGGCTAAATATTTACGTGGATCAAAGTTGGCTGGGTTCAACGCCATATGACGGCGAATAGCCCCAGTTGATGCTAAACGTAAGTCAGTATCGATATTCACTTTACGTACACCAAACTTAATACCTTCGATGATCTGCTCAACTGGTACACCGTAAGTTTCAGGGATCTCACCACCGTATTGGTTAATGATCTCAAGCCATTCTTGCGGTACCGATGACGAACCATGCATTACTAGGTGAGTATTAGGGATACGCGCATGAATCGCTTTAATACGATCAATTGCTAAAATATCATCTGTCGGTGGACGGGTAAATTTGTACGCACCATGTGATGTGCCGCAAGCAATTGCCAGTGCATCCACGTGAGTTTTACTGACAAAGTCAGCTGCTTCTTCAGGATCGGTAAGCATCTGATCTGTGGTTAATTTGCCTTCTGCGCCAACCCCATCTTCTTCGCCAGCTTCACCTGTTTCAAGTGAGCCAAGTACACCTAATTCACCTTCAACAGACACACCACATGAGTGCGCAAGTTCAACAGTTTTACGTGTAACATCAACGTTATAGTCGTAGCTTGATGGTGTTTTACCATCAGTCATTAATGAACCATCCATCATCACTGATGAAAAGCCTAATTGAATTGAACGTTGGCAAACGCCAGGTGAAGTGCCGTGATCTTGGTGCATAACCACAGGAATATGTGGCCACTCTTCAATGGCAGCTAAAATCATGTGACGAATAAATGGGGCACCAGCATAGGCACGAGCGCCAGCTGAACCTTGTACTATCACAGGGCTGTTAGTTTTATCAGCCGCCATCATAATAGCGCGGATTTGCTCTTGGTTATTAACGTTAAAAGCAGGTACGCCATAACCGTGTTCAGCTGCATGATCAAGAAGTTGTCGCATACTGATTAAAGCCATTTGGTATTCTCCAAATTGTCGATAGCAGTGCACGCACCACTACCTAGTTCGAACGGAATAGTTGAGTTCGGTGCAATCACTGCACCTCGATAGCCTCGGCTTATGCCAAATTTACCGTTATACATAACCAGTAATTAAATAAGGGTGAGAGGTATTTAATAACTGGTCGTACTCAGTGTGCTTACTTAAATAAGCACACTAAGCAAACGCTAATTACTTAGCGCGTTGTTCAAGCATAGCAACTGCAGGTAGTTTTTTCCCTTCTAAGAACTCAAGGAAAGCGCCACCGCCAGTTGAAATATACGAGATTTTATCGGCAATGCCATATTTATCAATGGCTGCTAACGTATCACCGCCACCGGCAATTGAAAATGCGTTAGAATTAGCAATCGCTTGTGCAATCGCACGCGTGCCATTACCAAACTGATCAAATTCAAATACGCCAACCGGGCCATTCCAGACGACAGTTCCCGCATTTGCAATAATTTTTGCAAGTTGGTTAGCCGTATCTGGGCCAATATCAAAAATCATATCTGTGTCTGTTACATCGCTAACATCTTTTAATGTTGCCACTGCAGATTCAGAAAACTCATTAGCAACAACAACATCTGTTGGTACTGGGATTTCGCCATTATTGCTTTTCGCCGCTGCACTTAACTTATTTGCTTCGTCAATTAAGTCAGCTTCGTATAATGATTTACCTACAGGGTAACCCGCTGCAGCAATAAAAGTATTCGCGATACCGCCGCCAGTTACAAGTTGATCAACTATCGTTGACAATGAATCAAGTACCGTTAATTTAGTTGATACTTTTGAACCACCAACAATTGCCACAAGTGGACGTGCAGGGTTATCAAGTGCTTTGCCTAACGCTTCTAATTCTGCGGCTAAAAGTGGCCCCGCACACGCAACATCTGCATATAAGCCAACGCCATGGGTAGATGCTTGCGCACGGTGAGCCGTACCAAATGCATCCATTACATAGACATCACATAATGCCGCTAGTTTTTTAGCTAGCGTTTCATCGTCTTTCTTTTCACCAACGTTAAAGCGTACGTTTTCAAAAACCACCACTTCATTATCAGCAATTTCAACGCCATTTAAGTAATCTTTTTCAAGACGTACATTTTGCTCAAGTGCTTCATTTAAATAATCAACAACCGGAGCTAAAGAAAACTCTTCGTTGTATTCCCCTTCCGTAGGGCGGCCTAAATGTGACATCACCATTACTTTAGCGCCTTTTTCAAGAGCAAGCTTAATACTTGGTAATGCAGCACGAATACGTGCATCTGAGGTCACTTTACCTGCTTTTACTGGTACATTTAAATCTTCACGAATTAACACGCGTTTGCCGTTTAAATCTAAATCTGCCATATTTATGACCGACATGGACTTCTCCTTAGTTAACGATACTGACTTGAAATATATAGGTTTTATTTTATGGTATAACTTTTATATTAATTACTTGCTGCCATCATTACTCGTGCTGTATCGAGCATCCGATTAGCGAAACCCCATTCATTATCACACCAGACTAACAACTTTATCAGCCGTTTATGACTGACTCGTGTCTGTGTGCCATCTATAATACAAGAATGTGGGTCATGATTAAAATCAACGGATACTAATGGCTCTTCGGTATAGCTTAAAATACCTTCTAAACGATCTTTCGCTGCAGCTTTTAATACTTTATTCACCGCGTTTAAATCAACATCTGCGTTGACTGTTACACTTAGATCCATCGCTGTCACATTGATAGTAGGCACGCGTACCGCAATGGCTTCAAAACGGCCATGAAACTTAGGTAAAATCCGTTCAATCCCACGAGCTAACTTAGTATCAACAGGAATAATAGACTGACTTGCAGCACGGGTACGACGTAAATCATGGTGATAAGCATCAATCACTTGTTGATCATTCATTGACGCATGAATAGTGGTAATCGCCCCTGACTCAATAGCAAACGCATCATCAAGTACCTTGATAACTGGCACGATACAGTTAGTCGTACATGAACCATTAGACACAATCGTATGCTCAGTAAGCAGCTCATCGTCGTTGATACCATACACTATCGTGGCATCCACATCTGCATCAGCTGGCTGAGAAAATAAAACTTTTTTGGCCCCTGCATCTAAATGCAATTGCGCGTGTTCACGAGAATGATAAACACCGGTACACTCTAAAACCACATCAATATCAAGTAACTGCCATGGCAGCTCAATTGGATTTTGCTCAGAAAATAATGCAATGGTATCGCCTGCAACATTTAGGGAGTCTTCCCCCAACGTAACTGGATACTTAAAACGACCATGAGAGGTGTCATATTTCAGTAAGTGAGCAATCCCTTGAGGATCGGCGAGTTCATTAATCGCAACAATTTTAATATTGTCACTAAGTCCCGATTCATAAAGCGCGCGGACAATATTTCGACCAATTCGACCAAAACCATTAATTGCAAGTTTGATTGCCATTAGAAAGAAAATCCACTCTAGTTGCTTGCAGATAAAGGCAACCTGCCTTTGAGATGGCGGTATTGTAATCGACCTTGAGTTTGAA
>NZ_PNDT01000052.1:0-407 GCF_005886375.1 Pseudoalteromonas sp. S1727 | reverse complement strand
AATATTTGATATGTGTAATGTTATATAACAAACTCATTTACGCGTTTTAATTTAATAAATGGCGGAGAAGGAGGGATGGGCTTGCTTACGTCCATGTAATCAATCGCTTCGCGACGCTTGCAGCGGCCCAAAATGTTCCAGACATTTTGTCGAACCCTAGTCGAGGGTTCTCACCCGCCTTCTGCCATTTTTAACAACAAAAAAAGCCCCGCAATAAATTGCGGGGCTTTCTTCGTTATTAAATGGCGGAGAAGGAGGGATTCGAACCCTCGATAGAGCTACAAACCCTATACTCCCTTAGCAGGGGAGCGCCTTCGGCCACTCGGCCACCTCTCCGGCGCATAAACTGTCATTTTGATAGTCGAGTGAACCACCAAAACGTAATAATGGTGGAGAGATAGGGATTT
>NZ_PNDT01000051.1:0-94953 GCF_005886375.1 Pseudoalteromonas sp. S1727 | reverse complement strand
TTAATTAAATCAGCGGGCTTTTTATCAGGTAAAACTTTTAACTTAGATGTCGCTTAATAACGCATTTGCTTTAGCAACTAAGTTCTCAACGGTAAAACCAAAATGCGCTAGTAATACCGCACCCGGTGCTGACTCACCAAACGTAGTCATCCCTAATACGTCGCCATCTTGACCAACGTACTTATACCAAAAGTCACTGTGCGCAGCTTCTACAGCAATTTTAGCAACGCCTGCTGGTAACACACTTTGGCGGTAAGCTTTATCTTGCAAATCAAACTGATTGGTTGATGGCATAGAGACAACGCGAACTTGCTTGCCTTGAGCTGTAAGTTCAGCTGCCGCATTAACCGCTAATTCGACTTCAGAACCAGTCGCCATTAAAATTAGCTCTGGTGTTTGCTCACACTCAACTAAGGTGTAGCCTCCTTTTGCAACGTCAGCTACTTGCGCTTCGTTTCGGGCCATTGCTTTAGTTCCTTGGCGACTAAAGATCAATGCACTTGGACCAGCTTGTTTGAGTAAAGACTGACTCCATGCAACGGCTGTTTCAACCTCATCGCATGGGCGCCACGTTGTCATATTAGGCGTCATACGCAAATTGGCAATTTGTTCAATCGGCTGATGGGTTGGGCCATCTTCACCTTGACCAATCGAGTCGTGGGTGTAGACAAAAATGCTTTGCGCTTTCATTAATGCCGACATACGCACAGCATTGCGTGCATATTCCATAAACATTAAGAAGGTAGCGCCAAATGGGATAAACCCACCATGTAACGCAATACCATTCATAATCGCGCTCATACCAAATTCACGCACACCATAAAATACATAGTTGCCCGCATCATCATCTTGTAAGCCTTTGGCATCAGGCCATAAGGTTAAATTTGACCCTGCTAAATCGGCTGAGCCCCCCATTAGCTCCGGCAAGTGCTCAGCGAAGAAGGTAATGGCATTTTGTGATGATTTGCGCGTAGCAATGTTTTGCATATCGTCTTGGCACTTTGCAATGTATTGATCAGCAATTTCTGCAAAGTTGCTCGGTAATGATTTAGCTGTTACACGACGATTAAACTCTTTACTTAGTTCTGGGTGCGCTTTGCTGTAAGCGGCAAACATCTGTTGCCATGCACTTTCTAAGTCTTGACCTTTAGCTTGCGTGTTCCACTCATTATATACATTTTGTGGAATTTCAAAGGCTGGATGTGGCCAATTTAGTTGCTCACGAACCGCTGCAATTTCATCATTGCCAAGTGGTGAACCATGACAATCATGACTACCTGATTTATTAGGTGAACCAAAGCCAATCACCGTTTTACAACAGATAAGCGTTGGTTGCTCAGGGTTCGCTTGCGCCGCTTCAATCGCACTGGCAATCGCTGTCATGTCGTGGCCATCAACACCACGAATAACTTGCCAACCGTATGACTCAAAACGCTTTGGCGTATCGTCAGTAAACCAGCCTTCCACTTCGCCATCAATTGAAATGCCATTGTCATCCCAAAAGGCAATCAACTTTCCTAGCTTTAACGTACCGGCTAATGAACATGCTTCATGAGAGATACCTTCCATCAAACACCCATCGCCTAAAAAGCAATAAGTAAAGTGATCAACGATATCAAAATGTGGCTTGTTAAATTGTGCCGCTAAGGTTTTTTCAGCAATCGCCATGCCTACCGCATTAGCAATACCCGCACCTAATGGCCCTGTGGTTGTTTCAACCCCTGGCGTATAACCGTACTCTGGGTGGCCAGGCGTTTTCGAATGTAATTGGCGAAACTGTTTAATGTCTTCAATGCTGACGTCATAACCACTTAGATGCAATAGCGCATATTGCAACATGGAACCATGGCCATTTGACAATACAAAACGGTCGCGGTTAACCCAGTTAGGGTTTAACGGATTATGGCGGTGAAAATTTTGCCAAAGTACCGCGGCAATATCAGCCATTCCCATTGGCGCACCAGGGTGACCTGAGTTGGCTTTTTGAACGGCATCGACAGCAAGCATGCGAATTGCATTAGCAGATTGAGAACTGGGCAGAGTCATCTTTTCTTATCCTGTTAATATTATATTATAAATAATATCTCAAAATGTAATATAAATAGCAATCAGAAATCACCCTAACTCGCTAAAAACTGCATATTAGGCAACCTAATATGCAGTTATCCTAGTCATTTTCATAGAGCTTAACTATTTTTTGTACAAAGAAGAGTAAATGAGAAGACAAAAGACAACGAGCTCATTCATCCTAGCATACGCTGTAATAAACCATCTTTTTTTATAAACTGGTGTACAAATGCCATCACGATATGACCAGCAATAAGTACAAGCAAAGTCCATGCAATATAAGGATGTAACCCCCCTATACTGGCCAGCCATGCAATACCATCACTTTTTGCAACTAGTTGCACACCAAACACGGTTAAACCATAGCCTTTACCCACCATATAGGCAAGACCAGTCACAGGCATTAACACCATTCCTAAATATAATAGCCCATGCCCTACTTTAACAAAAACAGCCAACTGTTCGTCGACAGGCGGTCGATTTGCACGCTGTGACATAAACCAGCCAATGCGCACAATTATAAGTACAAGCAATAATACACCAATCGATATATGCCAGGGTACAAGCACTTGACCTACCCAATGCTCCCCCTCATTAATACGGTCAAATAGCTTTAACATTTGCCAAAAAATAAGCACCGCCATTGCCCAATGAAAAAACCGTGAAACCGCGCCATATTTTTCTTGTGAGTCATAAAGCATTACACTCTCCATTATTTATCTACACTTTATTCAATATAGCCTGCTTCCGTGTTTTTAGCACCTAACAGAGCAGCGCGAAAAGTAAATGAGAAGTAGCCCCAGGTTACAAACGTCAAGCTTGAAGTCGCCGATAAACACCTGCTTAATTGCTTGCGAAGTTGCCTGTGTTGTAGGTCGTGCTTTAGCGCGAAAAATGAACTGAATTTCAAACAAACCACAGTGTTTACAATCCATCCATGGAGCTTGGTTACATCGGTCATCCATGACCTCACTTCCTCAGGCTGCGAAACTCCGTTTCGGTCCTTCGTCACCTAAGCTGCCTGTGCGGCAGTGAACTCGATGCAACACTTATAGGTAGATACCCCGCTTTTCTAAGCTGCCTGTGCGGCAGTGAACGGAATACCAGCATAAAAGCAACTTACAACAAGCCGTTAGGTTAAATATTGCTATTTTACCTTGTAAAAAACGACCTATTATAATTCATTGTTTTTATAGTAAATTTTTAAAGAGCAAAAATAAAGGGTTAAAACCAAGGTACGGTAGCGGTTTTGCTTAATCCATATGAATCAAATTTACCATCAATAGGTTTATCTTTTAACTCACTAAACGCAAAGGATTTGCGATGTATTTGTTCTGTTGAACTACTGAAAAAATTTAGGTAAAGATTCTCAGCTGCGCTAAGTATACATTTCACATGGTTTAATAAAAATGTGTACTTTGTTTTGAACTAAACATGGCGCGGGCTCTATCCTTACATAGTGGTGAGTTTAACCATATTAGGTATTCACTTTGAGCTTGCTAATCTTAAATTGACAACGAGAGTCAAAACAAAATTTCTTTTCTGCCTGAACTATTTGCTTTAAATCAAAAATTAAACATGCTTTCTGTGCGCATCTTGAAAAACATGACCATAATCTTGCTATCGTAATTATCTTACTGACATACTTTGTCACGATTTTTTACTAGGTGAGCTCGCAGCTCAATGGTAATCTTAGCCAAGTTACATTTGTACATAATAAATAAACAACGTTTTGTAACGCCGCCATTTGGCAATAATCTAAGGAGAGTATCTATGGACCCTATCGCGCAAATTCTCAACATATTATTTACTGTTGAAGCGTTTTTACTCATTTTTGTTTTAGTGCTGCTAAAAAGCAGTGTGAAATTTGTACCGCAAAACCGCGCATGGTTGATTGAACGTTTTGGTAAGTACCAATCAACCAAAGAAGCGGGCTTAAACTTCATTGTGCCATTTGTTGATCGTATTGCAGCTGATCGTAGCTTAAAAGAGCAAGCACAAGATGTGCCTTCGCAATCTGCCATCACCAAAGACAACATCTCACTGATTGTCGATGGTGTATTGTATTTCCGTGTACTTGACCCGTACAAAGCCACATATGGCGTTGACGATTATGTGTTTGCAGTAACACAACTTTCGCAAACCACCATGCGTTCTGAGCTGGGTAAAATGGAGCTGGATAAAACCTTTGAAGAGCGTGATTTACTCAATACCAATATTGTTGCAGCCATCAACCAAGCCGCTGAGCCTTGGGGTATTCAAGTATTACGTTATGAAATAAAAGATATTGTGCCACCGCAATCGGTTATGGAAGCGATGGAAGCGCAAATGAAAGCGGAGCGTGTAAAACGTGCGCAAATTTTAGAATCAGAAGGTGACCGACAAGCCAATATCAACGTCGCAGAAGGTAAAAAGCAAGCACAAGTATTGGCAGCAGAAGCTGAAAAAGCCGAGCAAATCCTGCGCGCTGAAGGTGAAGCAAAAGCAATTATTGCGGTTGCTGAAGCACAAGCGGATGCACTGCGTAAAGTGGGTGAGGCGGCGGATACTGAACAAGGCCAAAAAGCCATCCAATTAGACTTAGCGACCAAAGCTATTGCAGCGAAAGAAGCGATAGCACGTGAATCTTCTGTCGTATTACTACCAGATAACGGTACTGATGCCAGCTCAATGGTGGCACAAGCAATGTCAATTATTAATACCTTAAATACCAAGCAAAAAGGTTAATTATATAGGAGCAAGGTATGCAGTTTATTATAGATAATTTACCGCAAACGTTGATGATATTAGGCGTATTAGCACTAATAATAGAAGTTGCTGTACTTGGTATGTCTACGTTTATATTGTTGTTTTTGGGTATTTCTTTATTTGCGACAGGCTTAATGATGAACTTTGGTTTATTAGATGCATCATTAACAACAGCACTTTGGAGTAACACATTAATTACCGCAGCTTGTGCATTATTATTGTGGAAACCGCTTAAGCGAATGCAAGAAAACGTAGATAGCAAAAGTGTGAAAAGTGATTTTGCCGACCTTAATTTTGTGCTCACTAATGATGTTAATGAGTTAGGCCTTACCACTCACCCGTACTCAGGAATAACCTGGAAACTAAAAAGCCAGCAACCGCTGAGCGCCGGCACCCATGTAAAAGTGGTAAAAAAGGAAGTCGGCGTAATGTGGGTTGAGCCTCTGATTTAGTCTCTGCACTTTAGTATGTAGCGTGTGATCAGTTTCACGCTACTTGCATCCTCTTTTTATAAAGTAAACCAACTTGGTTACAAAACAGCTGCAATTTACGCCATAATCACGTTAAAAATATAAATCGAACTTGATAAAAAATTGTTAATCGTTGATTTAATTTACAAATAAACTCGCTTCAATCTGACTACGAGCTGAATTTTTACTTGTTTCACACCACATTTATCGCTAGTTTAGGCTGTTATAAATTATAAAAATAAAAAGTACACTATGATCAGGGTTGAAAATCTTTGCCGTACTTATGGTGCTGGCGAGACGCAAGTAACAGCATTGAAAAATGTGTCGTTACATATCAAGGAAGGTGAATTTGTTGCTGTGATGGGAGCGTCAGGCTCAGGTAAATCTACCTTAATGAATATTCTAGGCTGCTTAGATACTCCTTCATCGGGTAATTATTTACTTTCTGGTGAAAGCATTAAAGACATTGATGATGTCAGTCTGTCAGCCATTCGTAATAAAAAAATTGGCTTTATCTTTCAGACTTTTCATTTGCTTACCCGCTTAAGTGCACAAGAAAATGTCGCGCTTCCACTGCGCTATACTGACACCCCAAAACAACAAGCAAGCGAACGCGCACTGGCAATGCTAGATAAAGTAGGCCTACGTGCTCGTGCTCATCATAAACCCTTTGAGATGTCCGGTGGCCAACGCCAACGTGTCGCCATTGCCAGGGCTTTAGTGAACGAGCCTAAAGTCATTTTTGCTGATGAACCTACGGGTAACTTAGATAGTAAAACCTCCCATGAGATCATGGAGCTACTTTGCTCGCTTCATCATCAAGGTCATACCTTAGTAATGGTAACCCATGAGGAAGATATTGCGGCCTATGCAAAACGTATTATCCGCATGAAAGATGGGGTCGTAATTGAGGACAGCCAATGTTAATAAAGCAACTCATTAAAACCAACCTAGTGTTGTCACTCATTTTAGGAGCATATTCCAGCTTTGCACAGAGCAGTTTGCTTTTAAGCGGTGAACTCAAAGCCAGTGAGCAGCAACTTTTTTATGCCCCTAAATCTGACAATTGGCGAGTACAAGTTCAATGGATGATGAAAGAAGGCGACATAGCCCAGCCAGGTGATGTGGTGGTGGTATTTGACAGTGGCTCGATTGCCAGTGAAATTGAACAAGACGAAGTCAGTTTAGAAGCTGCAAAAGAAGAGTTGGTTCGAGTAACCACCAGTAATGAAGAAAAACAAATTGAAGCCGAATTTAACTTTAAACGTACCGAACTTCTGGTTCAACGGGCACGTATTGATGCCGCAATCCCACAAGCAAATTTAAGCACTTATGATTATCAAAAAAACCAGCTCGAATTTGAAAAAGCCCTGATCAATAGACAGAAATCAGCACAAGAACTGCTACAAGTTAAAACTGAAAATAAAGTAGCGCACAATAAACAACTCCTCACAATTGAGCAATTAGAGACCAACTTACAATACAATAAAACACAACTGGCCAGCATGAGTATCAAAGCACAACGCTCGGGGCCTGTGTTGTATGCAAACCACCCATGGAATGGTGAAAAAGCCTTTGTAGGCATGACGGCACAACCAGGCTGGAAAATTGCTGAAATTCCTACCATGAGTGAACTGTATATCGAAGCCTGGGTGCATGAGGTTGATTATCAGAAACTCAAGCTCGGCCAACCAGCCAAGCTGTTATTTGATGCCTATTTACAGCAGCCATTGCAAGCCACGTTAACTGAAATTTCAACCCAACCGGAAGAGCGGCTGCAGTGGGGTAAAGACGCCTACTTCAGAGCTCGCTTTAATTTCAGTGCTCCAAAATTAACGTTATTGCCTGGTATGAGCGCGAAGCTCACCATTAGGAGCGAGTAAAAATGAATAATCGCCTCTTTTCTAAAGCCTTACTAGTAAGCTCAGTCCTATTTTTAACTGCCTGTAATGAACAAAACGAGCAAAACTTCAGTGTAGAGCGCAGTGATATTGTGTTGAGTGTTAAAGCAAATGGCGAGCTTGAGTCATCAACCAGTGCAATTATTGCCCCCCCTTCTGTTGCCCGGATGTGGCAATACCAAATTAAAACCATGCAACCTGAAAACAGCCATGTAAAAAAAGGTGATGTAGTGGTCTCGTTTGACGACAAGCAAGTTCGTGACAAGCTAATCGATAAACAAGGGGATTTAGAACGCGCCAAAAAACAACTCGAAAACGCGCAAAATAAAGAGTTAATAAAAGAACAAGAGCTAACTCTGCAAGTCGCTGAAATGAAAATGAATTACGACAAAGCCAAGCGCAAGGCTGAAATAGTTGATAATTCCCGCTCCGAAGTCGAACGCAAAAAATCACAGATTGATTTTACTATTGCGAGTAACGATTTGACCCTCGCAAAAAGCAAACAAGCGTATCAGCAACAAAGCAAAGAGCTCAACTTAAAAATGGTGCAAAGTAAAGTTGCTAGACTACAAAGTGAAGTTGACGGTTACTTACAAGATATTGAACGTCTAAAAGTAAAAGCACCAATAGATGGTCTAGTCATTTACAAGACCAATTACCAAGGTGAAAAATCATCAATAGGCGAAAGCGTACAATTTGGCCAACCAGTTATAGAGCTTGCAGTATTAGAAAACATGCAAGTAAAAGCACAAATTGACGAGCCTGATAGCGGTAAAGTTGCCCCTGGTCAAAAAGTTAAAATTACCATAGATGGCAGTACTGAAATTGTTGTTTCCGGTAAAATTGACAGCCTTGGGCGGGTATTTAGAGAAAAGTCACCACAAGATAAACGTCGTATTGTTGATGCCATTGTAAGTATTGATAACCTTGACACCAGTGTGATCCGCCCCGGTCTTACAGCGCGTTTAGAGATCACCACGACTGCATTATCGCAAGTATTAAGCATTCCATTGGCCAGCATTCAATACGATCAACAAGGGCCATATGTCACAACCACTAAAAATGCTCAACAATTTATAGAGATCAGCCACTTTACCGATAATCTTGCGGTGGTGAAAAGCGGTTTAAAGGCCGGTGACGAGGTAAAATTATGAACATACACTTCACTCTAAGTTTATTCGCTTTGATCATATTAAGCGGCTGTTCAAAAGACAATTCTGTACAAAATGCTCTCACTTATACTGTCAGCAAACATCAATTTGAAACAGTTGTCGAAGCGAAAGGTCACTTGGTTGCAGCGAATGAAGTCATTATTACTGCGCCAGCCTCAACACGTGGACCGCAAACGTTAGCGTGGCTGATGCCTGAGTATACGCAAGTAAAAAAAGGGGATGTAATTGCTCGCTTTGATGGCGATCAAATGCGCCGTCAAAGCCAAAAAAATACCAATCGGGCCGCCTTAACGGCGCAAGATTTAACACAAAAATCAGGTGAAATAGATAAAGATAAAGCACTTTTAAAGCATGATATTGTATTGGTGAAAGAAGAAAAGCAATTTGCCGAGGACTACTCTATTGAAGATGAACGTATTCGTTCAAAGCTGGATATTTTAGAGTCACAACAAAACGTTGAGTTTTTAAATGCCAAACATGATTATTATGATTGGCAAACAGGTCGCTTTGCACAAAGTGCTGCAGGCGAACTCATGCTCTTAAAAATGCAAGAGAATCAATATAAACAAAAACTTGAAATGCTCAACACAAACTTATCTCAATTAGAAATTGTTGCTCCACATGATGGCTTATTAACCCACAATACCAATTGGCGGGGCGAAAAACCTCGTGCCGGTGAAACGTTATGGCCTGGACAAAAAATAGCCGCACTGCCCGATGTTAGCAAAATGCAATTAGTACTGTATGTTTCTGAACGTGAAGCCATTGACTTAGCCCCCGGACAACCCCTGCAATTTCAACTAATTGCTTTACCTAAGCAGCAATTTAATGGTGAGCTGATAGAGGTGTCACCGTTTCCTAAGTCGATTAAACGTGGCGATCCACAAAAATATTACGAGCTAAAAGCCACTATTAACCAACAAACGGCTGCCTTGCGCCCAGGTTTAAAACTCACTGCGCGTATTTTAGTGACTCCATTAACTGAGCGTTTAATCGTGCCAAAACAAAGCGTGTTTACCGAACAAAATGCTCACTATGTCTATGCTGAAAAATCCGGCGAGTTTATCAAAACGACTGTTACACTAGGTAAACATAATCTGAGCCATGTTGAGATCCTCGATGGTTTAGCAACTAATGATGTTATCTCTCTCATAGATATAAAGGACATCTAATGAAGTACTTAAGTTTATTTGTTGATACCACTTTAGAGCTTGCCCAGCACAAATTGCGTACCCTACTCACATTATTGGGAATGATTTTCGGGGTCGGTGCAGTAATAGCCATGCTAAATATTGGTGAAGGCGCTGAGCGCGAAGCCATGAAAATGATTGACTCTATGGGCTTATACAATCTAATCATTAATGCCAAAGAGTTTGATGAAAAAGAGCTAAAAGAGCAACGTAAACACTCTGCAGGTTTGAGTTTGCGTGACGCTCAAGTGGCCCACGACTCACTGCCGTTTATAACCGCATTTTCCGCACAAAAAAACATCGAAACCTACCATGTGTTTAGCCAATACAATAACAGTGATGGCCGAGCGGTGGGGGTTAGCGCTAATTATTTTCAACTCTCCCACTTTGAGCTATTTCAAGGCAGAGCACTCAATCAAGCCGACGATGAAAACTTTGCGCAAGTAGCTTTATTAGGCGCCAACACTGCAAAGCAATTGTTTCCACTGGGGGATGCACTCGGCCAGCAAATAAAAATCAACCACTTATGGTTTGAGGTAATTGGCATCTTACAAGCACCTTATTTAAAGAAAAAAGAATTTCAAGGGGTTAAACTCGGTAATGAACAAAATCAAGTGTTTATACCTATGAGTACCGCTGTGCATCGCTTTGAAAGTGGTCTGCTAGATAGTGAAGTAAGTAGCTTAAAGCTGGCGATTGATAAGTCAGTTGACCCTATTATTGCAGCTCAAGCGCTGGAACATCTATTAAGAAATCGTCACAGCGATATTGACGATTTTGAACTCGTTATTCCCGCCGCGTTATTAGCGCAGCAAAAACAAACACAACAGATTTTTAATATTGTGATGTCGTGTGTAGCAGGAATTTCTCTGTTAGTCGGCGGTATCGGCATTATGAATATCATGCTAGCTACTGTGCTCGAGCGCACTAAAGAAATTGGCTTGTTACGCGCCGTAGGTGCCACACAAAAAGATATTCGCATTCAATTTATTGCAGAGAGCTTTACCATTTCTATTTTAGGCGGCTTGCTCGGTGTGGTATTTGGTATCGCGCTATCTGAGATCATTTCTATCTATTCGCAATGGGCGGTATCTTGGTCAATAACGGCAATTGTTTTGTCATTTAGTATCTGTGCTCTCGTTGGGCTTATTTTTGGTGTATACCCCGCAATCAAAGCGTCGCAACTTGACCCAATAGAAGCATTGCAAAGCGACTAAGCGCATTTTTTTGTAATTAGAGGTTAAGCTTAACTGTGTCTCGCGGATCACGTTTAAAATTGTTAGCATGGATAAAACAATAGAGGAGTGAACATGGCTCAGTTAAACCATGCTTTAGTCGTAGAAGGCGGTGCAATGCGCGGCATTTTTGCCACCGGTGTACTCGATGCCTTTTTAACAGCTCAATATCAGCCATTTAACCAGTGCTTTGGAGTATCTGCGGGAGCGACCAATATTGCCGCCTATTTATGTGGCCAACATAAACGTAATCATGCAGTGATCACTGACTATTCTTGTCGCCCTGAATTTATTAATTTACCGCGCTTTATACGCGGTGGTCATTTATTTGATTTAGATTGGCTATGGCAACAAACAATTACAGATATTCGCGTAGATTTAGCCTCTTTTACTGAACAAAACTGCGAGTTTTACATTGTTACTACAGCCATTGAAACGGGCCAAGCGCACTATTTAAAGGCAACGGCGAATCAACTAGAACAACAACTCAAAGCCTCATGTGCAATTCCCATTGCCTATCGTGATTACCCAGCAATTGATGGCATTGCGATGACCGACGGCGGCGTTGCTGATTCAATTCCCGTGCGTAAAGCTTATGAAATGGGAGCCGAAGAAATCACCGTGGTGTTATCGCAACCTCTTGGTTATCAAAAGAAACCCACCAAAATGCCTTGGCTAATTAAACGGCTTTATAAGGAGCACCCTGCTCTTGCTCACGCATCCATCATGAGAGCTGATAACTACAATGCCAGTATAGACTTCATTCATAACCCTCCTGCTGGGTGCAAAGTGAATATCATTGCACCGCCTCTTCATTTTAAAGTGGGCCGAACGACTAAAAACTATAGTAAGCTCAGTTCAGGTTATGAAATGGGCGTTACAGCAGCAGCCCAGTACTTTAAAAGAATGCTTAGCAACTAATAATTCATCCACTGAACTTTTTCTGTTCAATAATAACCTATACTGGCATAGTAACTACATCAACAGTTAGTAAGGAAACCTGTATGAATGCTTTTACTAAGGTCAAAAATGCTTGTATGTATTTTATCGCCTTGACCACCTACCTTTTCTCTCTCAATAGCGTTGCTGTTGAGTGGCCTCAAGAGGTGGATACGTCTGAGGGGGTTATTGTTGTGTACCAGCCACAGCCTGAAACACTCAAAGGTAACGCTCTTACCGCGCGCTCTGCGATGTCCTTTAAATTAAAAGATAGTGATCCAATTTTTGGAGTTTTTTGGTTTGACGCCAAAATTGATACAGATCGCAGCAATGATAGCGCAACGGTTCATAATATCGATGTTACCAAAGTACGCTGGCCTGATTCAAAGGATGCTGGTGAACAGCGCTTTACTGCGGCGGTTAATAATGCGCTCAAAGAGGTGCAATTTGTCACCTCTCTTTCGCAACTCACAGCCAGCCTTGAAAGTGCGCAAGCCGCTGAAAAAAGCCTTGCGGAAATTAAAAACGATCCCCCAAAAATAATTTTTGAAGAGCAATTAGCTGTTTTACTTAGCTTTGATGGTGAGCCTAAATTCAGCGCTATTAAAAACACTCCCTATGAACGCGCCTTAAATACCCCTTTGACAGTAGTACGCGATACTAAATCAAAACAAGTTTACTTAACCAGTGGCGCCTTATGGTATCAAGCAAAAGATGCCAAAGGGCCATACGTTGAAACAACCTCTCCTCCTGCTGATTTAGTAAAGATGATTCCAAAATCAGAAGATGTTACTCCACCAACTCATACTCCTCCCAAAATAGTTGTAGTTACACAAGCAGCTGAGCTGATTTCAACAGATGGAACCGCTAAATGGAAAAGTTTAACAGGCGGGGAGCTTATGTATGTATACAACACGGAAACGCCGTGGTTGCGCGATTTAAAAACGAGTAATATGTATGTGCTACTATCAGGTCGTTGGTTTCGCGCTAAAAAACAAACAGGACCTTGGACTTTTGTTAGAGCAGATGAACTGCCTAGCAGTTTCGCTAATATACCGCCTGACTCTGATTTAGGTGGCCTACGAGTGTCAGTTGCAGGCACTGATGAAGCTAATGATGCAATGCTCGATGCACATGTCCCACAAACAGCCGCAATTAGCCGCAAAGATACCAGCTTAACTGTCACTTATGACGGCGAGCCTAAGTTTGAGAAAATCCCCGGTACTGATGTCGCCTATGCAATTAATACTGCATCTCAAGTTATTTTGGTTGCTAAAAAATATTATGCAGTTGATAACGCTGTTTGGTTTAAAGCTGATTCACCAAAAGGTCCTTGGCAAGTAGCCGATGAAATTCCTAAAGATGAAATTGCAAAAATTCCACCCAGCTCACCTGTTTACAACATCACTTATGTCGATATTTACGAATCAACACCTGAAGTGGTGTATGTAGGCTATTATCCTGGTTATATGTGGTCGTACCCGTATTATGGCGTCCCTGTGTATGGCACTGGTTGGTATTACCCTCCTTATTGGGGAGGAGGTTATTACTACCCTCGCCCACCAACTTGGGGCTTTAACGTAGGTTATAACCCGTGGACTGGCTGGAACTTTGGGGTAAGTTGGAGCAACGGCTTCTTAAGTATAGGTATGGGCTGGAATGCAGGTTTTGCTAATGGCGCACGCCCACCAATCTACTGTTGCTCTGGTTGGTATGGTGGTGGCTACAGAGGGCCAACTATCATTAACACAGGTGATATTAATATTGGCAACAATATTAACGTGGGCAACCATACTAATATTGGTAATAAAATTAATCGCAAAGACAACACCTTGATCAGCGGCAATCGTGTTAATAACTTATATAAGCGTCCTGAAAATAAAGATCGAATGGCCTCTAAAGATCAAGTTAAACGAGACTTTAAAACAGCTCGTAGCAACCTTGATGCAAAAAACAATGTGTTTGCTGATAAGCAAGGCAATGTTTTGAAACACGATGGTGATAAATGGCAACAACGTAGTGAAAATAAATGGCAAGAACTTGATAGCGCGAAGCAACAGCAAATCAAAGATAAAGCCAGTAATATTGATCGTCAGCAGCTACAAGATAGAGCCAGTAATATCGACCGCGATAAAGCGCGCTCAACATTACAAAACAGTCAGCTTCAGGATCGAGCTCGCTCACTGCAAAATCAACGTATGCAACAGCTTAATAACGCTAACCGTGCCCGTCAACAAGGTATGATGCGTCAACAGCAAATGCGCCAAATGCCTCGTCAATTACCCCTGCGCGGCCATTAAATAAAATAGAGCTCAAAAGAGCGGCAATAATAGCCGCTCTTTTTGTTTATAAATAAAACCCTGAGAAAATAGAGCACTGTTTAGCTCTATAACTCAACCTATTAATCCTCAGTTTGAGGTGCGCGAAAAGCTTTGCTATAAAAACCAGAAGAGTCAAAGCAACACACTCTTTTTTTGCCGGAAGCTAACATATTACACGCATCATCAATTCGTTTGTTCCTCGTTTTTTGCTGCTTTGCTGATGTCACCCAATGGATCCAATCTAAACGAGCAATCGTGGTAGTGGCCTGCCAAGTCGTATAGGCTTGAGCAGATGCCCGTAATGCATTGATAAAGTCATCGGGCACGCACGGTTCTGGTTCCTTAGCAACAACCTTAATCTCAAATAGGGCATCCATACCTATCACCGCACCGGATAACGCAAGTTGACTGTTATCAATACGTAGCCAGTGACTTTTTTTACCGTCTGGCTCTAACAGGGCTTCAAACGCATAACCATTGATAGTAGCCAGCACGGTAATACGCCCACGCCTAGCCAATATAGCGCTTACCTCGTGAGGTAATACAACAAAGGCCCATGACTGGGCGTTATTTGGCCGCAATGGTTGAGCGGTAAATTGCGCGCTCGTGTGGTTCTTGGTCATCTATTTCATTCTTAAATGTTAGCTTTGGCTAAAACAGCCACCGCCGTACCGGTTAACTTTACAAGATCTATAAAAACATAAACCAGCTATACTTTAAACTCATTTACTTGCTGTTGCAGGGTTGCAGCAAGCATAGCCAACTCTTGTGATGCTTGTGCATTTTGCTGCGAGCTTTCACTGACAGAGGCAATACTGGCACTAAACTCATTAATATTACTGCTCAGTTCATTCGCAACCATTTTTTGCTGTTCTGTAGCAGTTGAAACCTGAGTGTTCATATCAGCTATTTCGGTTACTTCTTGGTTTATTTCAGTCAAAACTTGCGATGAATACTGCGCATGATCAACACTTTCTAGAGCACTACTTTCAGCACTCCCCATCGCGCTCACCGCCTGCTGAGCCATCTCTTGCAATTTGCCGATCATTTCATTTATGTTTGCGGTGGCTTTTTGCGTATTATGCGCAAGCTGTCTCACTTCATCGGCAACCACAGCAAAACCTCGACCTGAGTCCCCTGCTCTTGCCGCTTCTATCGCAGCATTCAGTGCCAGCAAGTTAGTTTGCTCAGCAACCCCCTGAATCATCATCACTACTTGATTTATCTCGTTAGTTTGCGTATTCAGATCGGTAATTAATTGCGTATTCGCATTCACCAATTTAGACAATGTTTGAATTGAATTTATATTATCAGCGACCGCTTGCTGTCCTTGCTGTGCTTTATGATCTGCATTAGTCGCTTTATCTGAGGTTGCCAACGCATTTTGCGCAACTTGTTCAATAGCGCTGCTCATTTGCGTAATGGCGGTAGCAATCATTGCTGATTGCTGCTCTTGCTCAGTAGCGGTTGTTGCAACTTGTTCACTGATTGAATTCATTTCTTCAGCAGCTGAAGAGAGCGTTAGTGTTGCTCCCGATACATCGGTTACTAACGTATGAATACGTGACAACATGTGATTAAAGTTACGTGCAGTGTCTGCAATTTCATCTTCCCCAAGTACATTTGCCCTGATGCGTAAGTCTGCGTTATTCGCTATTTGACTAATAGTATCGCGCAGTGCCATCAATGGGTTTTGAATCGAACGATAAATAAAGTAACCAATCACTAATAGTAAAATGATTAATATCGATACCAATAGTTTCATCACTAAACTGACTAACGCAAAGTTTTTATCTGCTTGCTCTTTGAAATTATTCGCTTCGTCTAATTGCAGCTCTATCAATGTTTGATAGCTTGCGCTTAGAGGATCAAATACATTATATAAATCAGCTACAAACTGCTCTTGAGAAAGTAAACTAAAATTCCCATTACGTATTTTAGTTAACAACACTTGCAGATGCTGTTGAACAGGAACCAACCTTTGCTCAACGACCGCTGTTAAATTTTTTTCTTGATCCGTTAAGTCAGTACTGAGATAACTACGCCACTCTTTATCCGCTGTATTTTTAGCTTCTTGCACAGCCGTAAGTAACGTTGTCTGACTAACCGTACCTGCTCTATACTTATGAAATAAATCAACAATATTTACAGCGTAGTTATCCGATACCGCTTTGATCTGCTTCAAGGGGACAATACGGTTATCATATAAATCATCAATTCCTTTAACTAACCCCCCCACCGTATTAATCAAATATATCGCAGTAACTGTAAAAATTATTACCGGGAAAAGTGCTAATACAATCAAACGAGTACGAACCAAATAATTATTTAACATAGTATGCCAATGACTACATAGATAGTAATTTAAGTATAATCACAAATTCGCAGGCTTCTCGTTATTTTGTAATCTTTTTTGCAATAATTAAAATGTGAGAACTTTGCTATACTCATTGCATTAACGTTAAACACAACTATAAATTATGAAATTGTATGCTTCACACCTGTTTGTACTCTTCTTTTCTTTGCTGTTTGTAAACTTAGTGCATGCAAGTGAAGCTGTGGTTAATCTTCATTTAGCGCGACCAAGTATCGCTGACACGCCTAATAATCGTTATATGCACGAGTTATTATCACTGGCTTTTGCACAGCAAAATAAAAAGGTTAACTTTTTATATACTGTTGAACCGATGAATAAAAAACGCATCGTGGAAGAGCTACAAAAACCAAACAGTATTAATTTAGCTTGGTTATCAATTCCACAAGGGAGCCAACCTACATTACGACACACATCATTGGCACTGTATCAAGGTTTACATGGTAAGAGGTTGCTCATTATTAACAAAAACCAACAATCACGCTTTGCTGAAATATCTACAGTGGAGCAACTAAAACCTTTAATCGCTTTACAAAAGCAGAGTTGGTCAGACTATGATGTATTAATACGTAACGGCTTTACTGTTAATGGAGAGCTAAGCTATGCAGGGATGACGAAAGCACTCGAAACTGGTTTAGCGGATCACTTTCCTCGCTCGGTGTCTGCAATAACAGCTGAAATGAGCAAACTTCAACATCAAAACTTGATGATTGAACCAAGCATTATGCTGCAGTACTCCAACCCTTACCATTTTTACACTCATAAACAAAACGATGAAATGTTAAAGCAATTAGAAGCTGGCTTATTAAAAATACAGCAAAATGGTCAATTTGAGTTACTGTATAACCGTTATTTTGCTGATAAAGAACGTCAGTTACAATTAGCAACGCGGAAAATATTTGTTTTACAATAAGGGCTTATATTATGCTTCAAACACTGATCAGAATATTTACCTATTTAATTGTTTTTGCTTTCGGTTTTGCAGCGGGTTTATACTCTCTTCCGATCCTCACCGCGCCTGTTGGCCCAAGTAAACTAGAGCTCGCCACCCATGCGCAACACGCATTATACCGTGGTGAGTTTAAAGATGATCTAGCCGGCTCTGATAGCTTCCATTATGGCAAGGGTGAAGTTAGATTAACGAATAGCACGATTTCTTTTGCTGGTACTTTAAGCCCAGGGCCTGATTATCAGCTCTATCTCGCTAACCGCTTTATTGATAACGAGAATGATTTTTTAGCTTACAAAGGCACCATGACACGGGTTGCTAGTATAAATACCTTTGATGGCTTTTTAGTTACAGTGCCGCAAGGTATAAATATTGCTGATTTTAATACCGTGATTATCTGGTGCGAAAGTTTTAATGAATTTATCAGCGCTGCCCAATATCAATAAAGTTATCGGTTTGGCTCAAACCCATCGTAATGCGGCAGGTCATCATTTAGTCGCTCCCAATTAGCCTTTGAACTGACAAAATTATGACTGATTGGACGCTCAACAATATCACTGTCGAGAATGCCTAGCCGTAATCTTAATCGGCTACTATCATCGCGGTTTTCGCTGAAAACGGGGCTACCGCAGGCGCTGCAAAAATAACGAATGCGGCCCGGTTTAAACTCAAAAGCCGTCAAATTATTTTGCCCTTGGGTAATGCTAAAATCAGCTCGATTAATAAATCCGTTAGTGGCAAATGCGGTACCGCTCGATTTACGGCATAACGAACAATGGCAGTGAATAATACTATCTATTGGGCCATTGATTTGAACTGCCACTTTCTTACACAAACAACTTCCTTGGTACATAGCCTTGCTCCGATGTTTTTAAATATACCCTACTAAAAAGTATACCATCTTATAAACAAAAAAAGTCGCCTTTGGAGAGGGCGACTTTGGAGAATAACAGTCATGGGTGGAATACCCAAGTGACCTCAAGATAAGAGTTTCAGTTGGAATTAAAAGCGATTTAGACAAGGCATTGATTGCAAGTAATAGTGGTTCTATTATTCAAATCAATAACGCAGTATAAACCGCTTTTAAACCAACCCTTTGGGCGATTCACAGGAACTTACTCTCTGCGTTGTGACTCCTAAAAAGGGCTGACCATTCTTGCGAAGTAACGCCTTGATATTAAGCCCCTGTGAAACGCTGAATTCTATATATTGAGGCCACTTGGGTATCAACTGTTAAATCATAGACATATGACTGCTAAATCAAGAGTTTTTTATGCAGCTTCTGTGTTTTGCTCACTGTGGCGAATTAAGTAATCAAACGCCCCTAAGCTTGCTGTTGCGCCACTGCCCATCGCAATGATGATTTGCTTAAATGGGGTATTTGTCGCATCCCCCGCGCCATACACACCCGCCAGTGAGGTTGCCCCTTTGGCATCCACTAAAATTTCACCAAATTGACTAAGCTCAAGCGATGAGCCTTTCAGCCATTCGGTATTTGGTATTAAACCTATTTGTACAAAAATACCTGCGAGGGCAAGGCGCTTACTTTCACCTGAGACACGGTCGGTGTAGTTCAAACCAGTCACTTTTTTACCATCACCTAACACCTCTGTGGTTTGTGCGTTTTTAATAATGGTAATGTTGCTCAAGCTATTTGCTTTACGGATCAGTACTTCATCGGCGCGTAATGTATCTGCAAATTCAAGTACCGTCACATGCTCAACAATATTTGCTAAATCAATTGCAGCTTCTATTCCCGAGTTACCACCACCGATAACTGCCACAGGCTTGCCTTTGAATAAAGGACCATCACAGTGTGGGCAATACGCAACACCATGACCGCGGTACTCTTGCTCACCCGGAACATTCATTTCTCGCCAGCGGGCACCGGTTGCTAAAACTAACGACTTAGCTTTTAAAGTAGCGCCGTTTTCTAAAGTGATTTCATACTTATTATTAACACGCTCAAGTCCAGCAGCGCGTTGGTTATGCATTACATCAACGTCGTACTCTTTAACATGTTCTTCAAGCTGAGCAACCAATTTTGGCCCTTCAGTTGCTTTAATTGAAATAAAGTTTTCTATCGCGAGTGTATCTGCAACCTGACCACCAAATCTATCGGCAACGATACCGGTATTTAGCCCTTTGCGTGCAGAATAAATTGCAGCTGATGACCCTGCTGGCCCACCACCGATGACTAGAACGTCAAATTCATCTTTCTCACTCAAAGCAGCCGCTTGGCGAGCCGCCCCTTTTGAATCAACTTTATTTAAAATATCAGTTAAGCTAATTGCACCTTGGCTAAATGGCTCACCATTTAAATACACCGCCGGTACCGCTAAAATATTGCGCTGCTCAACTTCATCTTGAAATAAAGCCCCATCAATCATGGTGGCTTTTATCTTGCTGTTTGTGACTGCCATTGTATTGAGTGCCTGTACAACTTGCGGGCACGTTTGGCAGCTTAAGCTGATATAAACTTCAAAGTTTAATGGTTGTTCAAGTGATTGTATTTGTTCAATGTCTTCACTTTTAGCTTTAGTTGGGTGTCCGCCAGTATGTAAAAGTGCTAACACTAAACTTGTAAATTCATGCCCCATAGGTACACCTGCAAAGGTGATATGGGTATCGTTTATCGCTGAGTGTACAACCATAGATGGACGACGAGCGTCGCTGTCTGGGTTGTTTGATACAGTGATTTTATCGCTTAACGTAGCGAGATCATTAGCTAAGCTTTCGATTTCAGTTGATTTTTTGCTGTCATCCAAGGCGATAAGCAGCTCAACAGGTTGAGTAAGCGATTCAAAATGGCTTTTTAATTGGTTTTTAATGTTGTTGTCTAACATGGCTCTGCCCTTGTTTTCAGCAAAAGGAAACCCATCACACATGCTAATGTGCTTAAAAATTAATGTGATGGGTTACGAGATATAAGCGCGACTTAATGCAGCGCTCAATGTAGCTTAAGCTACGTTTGGCAAATTAAATTTTGCCTACTAAATCAAGTGAAGGAGCCAATGTTTCTTCACCTGGCTGCCATGAAGCAGGACATACTTCACCGTCGTGAGTAGCAATGTACTGAGCGGCTTGAACTTTACGTACAAGTTCTTTTGCGCTACGGCCAATACCTAAGTCATGCGTTTCGATAACTTTGATTTCGCCTTCTGGATTCATTACAAATGTACCGCGAAGTGCTAAACCTTCTTCTTCAATCATCACACCAAAGCTGCGCGTAATACGGCCAGTTGGATCACCAATCATTGGGTAAGTAATTTTACCAATGGTGTCTGACGTATCGTGCCATGCTTTATGAGTAAAGTGCGTGTCAGTAGACACTGAGTATACTTCAACACCCATTTCTTGAAGTTGTGCGTAGTGATCTGCAAGGTCACCTAATTCAGTAGGACATACAAATGTGAAATCTGCAGGGTAAAAGAAGAAGATTGACCACTTACCAAGTACATCTTTTTCAGATAGCTCTACAAAGTCACCATTGTGGTATGCAGTTGCGTTAAAAGGTTGGATTTTTGTGTTAATTAATGAAGTGCTCATAGTATTCCTCATTTATATATTTAAAAGTAAAAACAACACAGCTCACTGTGTTGGCTTGAGTAATACAATAAGGCGTTTTATTAATTTAATAAAATTGATTGTTTAGATTAATTCAATCGTTTTTTAAGATTGATAGTAAAACTACGTTGTTGTTTGAGTGATAGCGCTAAAGCTTTTTTGTGTCCAGTGCTACAATGTCCCAAAAAATATCGTTGATCTCTATCCTTTGTTAACTTTAAGGTAAGCCATGAATAAATTCAGCAATCATATCCAATTGGGCTACTTAGGTTTACTGCCTTTTTTAGCCTGTCTCGGTTGGCCATTATTAGTCGGTACTAATAATTTTAATATGCAATTTTTTACTTTTTATAGTATCGCTGTTTTAGCGTTTATGAGTGGTAACCTATGGCATGCAGGCCAACAAAGTCAGCGTGATGCAATTAAAGCAATCGTACCGATTTTACCATTGGGCTTTTTAGCCTTTGTCCCGCAAAGCATCACTTTAATTTGGTTAGCCATTAGTTTTTGGCTTGTCTTACTCTTTGAAAAAACCAGTCCGCAATGGCAAAACTATCACGCGGATTATCAAAAAATGCGCTTTGTATTAACCTCGGTCGTATTTGTCTGCCATGTATTAGTTATTGGACTGAGTTTATACCCGAAATAACGCGGCTCTGGTGCTGATACAGCGTTTACTGTACCATCCGTGCACTGCTTTTTGAGGATAAATTATGATAGACCAATTACGCCAACAGCTTGATCAACTGGGTGAAAACTATGTGGAAAAAAACGCTCATTTCAAAATTAAAGTGATCCCGTTTTTTTGTGCTATACACATAAAAAAAGACCATAAAAGTGAAAACAGACTATCTTTTTATTCTAATCAGTGGCTTGAAATTGCACTTGTTATCATGTTTTTATTATTTGGGTTAATGATTTTTGATCCTGAGGCTGGTTTTACTAATGGGCCCATTCATATCGCATTCGCAGTATTAATCACATTTAACTTAATCATTAAGCAGATTGCTATAGAAGGCCTTAAAACACGGCTGGCTTTTTGTCGCCTTTTAGAGAAGTCAGCTAAAACCTCATAAAACAGCTAAGCATTAGCCTGATGTTCTGCTATATATTAAGTAAATTAATGTAACTTGGTATAGCATGAAACATCCATATTGGCTTGTTATCATATGGCTTATTGTACTTATATGTTCAATGTGGTTGCTCAATGTTGAGCAACCACAATTTGATACCATTGAAGAATTATTTTGGGCTGCGATCTCAGTTTCTCTAACTTTGCAAGTTTACTCATACCTCAGCAATAAATTACTCATTTATGCATGGGTATTATACTGCTCAGGCCTGCTTCTTGATTTACTTGACGATATTATAGATACGCAGTTATTCCCATTATTAATCTTTGACACAACTTTAAAAAACAGTGGCTTTCTACTTACATGTACCGCTTTATTGTTACTTATAAAAGAAAAGCGTACAACGATATCTTCACTCAATGACGAAATTCAAACGCGACAAGCATTACAGGAACAACTAGAATACGATGCAAGCCACGATAAGCTCACTGGCTTAGGAAATCGTCGTGCTTGCTTTGCACGCTTTGAACAACTACAGCAACAATATCAACGTATTTTTTACTTTGATTTAGATAACTTTAAATATGCTAACGACCACTATGGACACCGACAAGGTGATCTCATTTTATTGGACTTTGCCGTGCGATTAAGTGAACAATTCGATGCGCAAAATTGCTTTCGATTAGGTGGTGATGAATTCGTTGCTTTTTGCAATGAAGATACCCCAGACATTCAACATTTACGTCAACAATTAACATCAATGATAAAAACATATCAAGTTGGTGTCAGCATTGGGTTCGCTGAGTTAAATAGTGATAGTCACCCTGATCAAGTATTACATATGGCAGATCAAAAAATGTACCGCGATAAAAAGTGTAAATCAATGCGCAACACAAGTCGCACTCCTCCCCCATAATTTTGTTACACTAACAGAAATTATTAAGCCTTTCATATGGCATATTTATGTATTTAGATCCAAATTGGCGCATCCTCACAGTTGGTGATGGCGACTTATCGTTTTCTCATGCTTTACATACCGGTATTAAACCAAAAACATTAGTCGCCTCAACCTATGATGATGCTATCACGCTTACTCAAAAATACGCTGATAACGCATTAGCTACGCTAGCTGCAAGTAATGTAACCGTGCTAAATGGTTTTGATGTAACAAACCCAAAAGCGTGGCAACGCCTAAACGGCGAGTTATTCGATGTGGTGATTTTTCAATTCCCGCTTGTTCCAGCATTTGTTGGGGAAACGGCTTTTCGTGAAAACACCACCAGTATAAATACACTTAATCGTGCGTTGCTACACCAATTTATCAAATATGCATCGAACTTCGCTCTTGATAATAATGGTCCTATGCTTTGTTACATCACCTCTAAAGATGTCAAGCCATATCGAGAATGGAATATTGAAGGCACTTTAAATCATGGTCTAGCCTCAGCTTATCTAGGGCAAATGCCATTTGATATCAGCTCATTTCCAGGCTACAAAATTCGTAACGTTGACCGAGATAAACATGTTAAAGACACCAGTGGGATCAGTTATGTTTTCAGTCCTAAAAAAGTACCTAAATTAAAGAGTAAGTTAACCATACCAACCTACTTAAACTCGGACAGTTGTGCACTTTGTCGAGTCGGCCCATTTCACTGCGAAGAAGATAAACAAAAACACTTATTAGCCAAAAAGCACCGACAAATGTTAGCCTTTGAAGCAGACTGGCAAGCTTGGCTTGCACAATTTAATCACCAGGAGCAGTCATGAATTTTGTAATCGTTGGCACCAATTTTATTAGTGATACACTACTTGAGGCTGCAAAAACCGTCAGCGAATTTACCCTTTATGGGGTGTGCTCGCGAGCCTACGCAAGTGGCGAGGATTTTTTAGCTAAACATGCAATCGCTCATGCGAAAGTCTTTACTAGTATTGACCAAGTGTGCAGCGATGAAAATGTGGATGCCGTATATATTGCTGCACCAAATAGCCTACATAAAAACTATGCAGTAGCGTGTTTAAATGCCGGTAAACACGTATTAGGTGAAAAGCCCGCTGCTGCTAATAGCCAAGAATTAGTCGCTATTTTAACTGCAGCAAAACACAATAATCGTCTCTATATGGAAGCGATGATGACCACCCACTTACCTAACTTTTCTGTGCTACGCCAAGCAATAGAGAAAATAGGCACACCTCGTAAGTACATTGGTCAATATAGTCAATACTCATCGCGTTATGACAAATTTAAAAATGGCGAGCGCCCTAATACGTTTTTACCTGAGTTTGCCAATGGCGCCCTCGTCGATTTAGGGGTTTATCCGTTGTATATTTTAATTGCACTATGGGGCGCACCAAACGCTGTTCAAGCCAGTGGCGTATTACTTGAAACAGGCGTTGATGGCGCCGGTGATGTATTACTAAATTACAACGATAAGCAAGCGGTGATCAGCTATTCCAAAATATCACAAGGTGATAACTTTACTGAGATCCAAGGTGAGAAAGGCCGTATTCGAATCGAGGCTGTATCACTGCTAAAACGAATACAGTTTATCGCAAACGATGGCACTGTTGAGGAATTATCACTACCATTCGAGAAGCATTTTATGCGTTATGAAGTTGCCCACTTTATTGAAACTACGAAAACGGAACAGTTAGAGTCAGCTGTTAATACACATCAGCTAAGTATTGATGTTATGCATGTTCTTGATAAAGCTAGAGCACAGCTTGGTGTCATTTACCCAACCGACTTACAGTAAATATCGTGCCGAGTAAGTCTTCAGTAATTTACATATATTTCGCTTTAGCTTGCAAAACAATTAAGGCTGTATAACAACAGCCTTAAACTTTCCGGTAATTAAAAACGATAAGTAACTGAAGCACCTAAAGTTTGTGGGTTTACAACAGAGACATAACCTGTCGGGTATCGGCCACTGACAGGCTCTACACTGGTATAACCTTCTTCATCAAAGGCATTATTGATATAAGCGCTAATTAACCAATCCTCGGTGTCATAGCTTATTGTAGCGCGAGTCATTGTGTAATCACCTGCAATACGCTCTTCGGTGTTAGTAAGATCACCGTAATATTCATCAACATAATTTGCACTGACATTAATTTTAAAGTTGTCAGTAAACCAATGAGACAGACCTAAACTGGCCGTAAATGAAGGGGCTGAATTAAGCTCGTTACCGACAGCTTCTGGGTAACTCTGCGATGCATCGATTTTAGTTTTTAAAAGTCCTAAACCACCATGCAATTGCCACGAGTCCGTTAACATACTATACGCTTCGACTTCGAGGCCATAACTATGGGCGTCATCAATATTTGTGATTTTACGTTCTGAACTTAATGCTTGATAGCCGTCAAAGTTATTGTAGAAAACATTCGCACTGATATTAATGTCTCCGTTTTCTAGAACACTTCTCGCTCCCACTTCATAAGTGTTTACCGTTTCTTCATCATAGTAATAATATTCTTCTGCGGTAAAATCGAGAGCGCCGCCGCCCGCATTGTAACCTCGTCGTGCACTTGCTGATAATGTTGTTTGTTCGTTAACTCGGTACTGAAGTGCTAAAGTTGGTAACTTAATGGTATTAGCATTATCTAACTGCTCAACTAACGTATCTGCGCCATAAGCCATGTTAAAGTTACGCAGTTGCTCTTCTCGCTCAATACGTAACCCACCTGTTAAGGTAAATTTATTAGTCAAGTTAAAGCTGGCTTCAGAATAAACGGCCATTGAGTCACTGCTATCATCACCAAAATAATCGGTTGCTCCAACACTGTCGAAGTCCTGATCGCGATCGAAATAAGCTAAGCCAATAAAGCCTGAATAAAAGTCACTACTTAGGCCGAAGTTTAATTTACCATCAATGGTAATATTTTTTTCATCCATAGTAACATCAGATTCTGCTGTTTCTAGTGGCTCATAAGCTTCAAAGGCCCAGTGGTAATCCATATACGCCACGAGCAGATCCACAGAGAAGTTATCATCAATCTGATATTCAAAATCAATTTGTGTTGTATCTGAGTCTGTATCCATAATACGTTGAAACAGTGGTATATAATCTGTTGGCTTGTCAGCTTCATAGTAGTGACGACCAGAATTGCCTTTTTCACTATAGTTTGAATAACTTAGTTGAATTGATAAATCATCAAATGGAGTATAAAGTAATTTTGCTCGGGTGCTTGAGGTGTTTAATTTATTGAGATCGTGATCAGTCGGGTTTGTTTCATAGACAGTTGGATTACTGTAAGTTTCACCATCAACATATTGAGTCGACAACCTAAAAGCAAGTACATCTTCCACTAATGCACCAGAGACAACAGCTGCGGTATCAAGGTAACTATCTTGGTTGCGGTACCCTACTCGTACTGCGCCTTCAAAGTCTTGGGTTGGTGCTTTGGTTGTCATATATACAGCACCAGCAATACTATTACGGCCATTACTCGTAGACTGCGGCCCACGATACACTGCTATTTGTTCCATATCCCATAAACCGGTATCACCGGTTAGATCAGCAACAAATGGCTGGCTTACACCATCAACTAACGTTGATACGCGCGCTTTTGAACCACCTGTAAACGAATTAAACCCAGTTGCACCACCATTACCCGACACACCACGCATATCAGGGACTGATCCTGTTAACACAACGACATTAGCCATTTCTGCAAGTGCTTCTGAAACAGATGCTAACTGACCATTATCTAATAATGAATTATCAACTACCGCAACTGAAGCGATTGTATCTTTTAGAGATTTTTCTATCTTCTCGCCGGTAACAACAATTGTGTCCATTGATTTGCGGATACTGTCATCATCTGCATATGCTTGAGTTTGCGTTAAAAGCAAAGAGCTTGTAATAATTAAAGAGAGTTTATTTAGTCTAATTGGGGCAGCCAATGTTATTTCCTTTAGTAAGCAGTGTTAAATTGCGCAAGGAAAATAGCACAGCAAAAACCCTATTGCAATTGAGTTTAGTTATCATTTAGAATGACATTAAAAATACACTATTAATCAATTATGCTTTTACTTACCGTCATTATTCTATTAATTGCAGCATCTATGCTTTATGGCTGTAATAAACACCAACGTTTATTTAAAAAACCACTTAAAAAGACATGTAAGCCAATAGCTTACCTTCTTATATTGGGTTCATTTGGAATTGCAATATTTACCCTGCAAAGTACTGCAGCCGTTTTCTTTTGTATTTTTATACTGATGTTAGCGCTGTTAAGTGTGCCTTTTATTTGTTTAATCAACGCGAAGGAAAGCAGCAATGACAGACGTTAAAAACTCAAGAAAAGAACCGACCTGGCTTGGCAAAAGCTTGGCTGGAGCGCTGCTGGGGCTATTGCTAGCTTTTATTCTAATGGCATTCTTTGCTTGGTATGGGCCCGGCGGAATAGATGCTAGAGACAAAGTGCAATTTAACATGTGGATGATCCCATTGCTCTGGTTGAGCATATTCAGTCTTACCTACCTCTTTAACTCCAGTAAACAAGCTTGGTTAATATTAGGTGGCTTAAATATGGTGTTATACAGTTTATTTTACATATTACGAGGCGGGCTATGAGAGTCAGACCAGATATTTTACGCACCTACCAAGGTGTGCACACATGGACAGGTATTATTGCCGGCTTAGTATTATTTATCGGCTTTTATGCCGGCAGTTTGACCATGTTCAAGTACGAAATTCAACAATGGGCTGAGCCTATTAGCGTACCAGTCACAGATCCTAAGTCTACCAACTACCAAGCACTTATAGATAAAGCCATCGAGCAATACCCAGCGCAAATGGCCGCAGGCTTTGAGCTTGACTTACTTACAAGTGATGCCCCCTTATCTTGGTACACGCAAGGTCAAGCAAGAGGGATGGAGCTCGATAACCAGCTTCAAACTGCTCACTTACATGAGCAACAACTTGTTTTAAATGAGCAAGCAGAACATAAACTTGCAGACTTAATTGATTACTTACATCGCACAGCAGGATTTATTGGTGAAATTGGCCATGATCAATCTGGCGTTTACATTCTTGGTATTGCTGCTGGACTGTATTTTCTAGCCTTGGTATCCGGTGTAATCATATTGCTACCAACCCTAGTGAAAACATTTTTTGCGCTGCGAAAAGAGAAAGGCCCAAGCCGCTTTTGGTTAGATAGCCACAATTTAGTCGGCATTGCGAGTTTGCCATTTCATTTAATAATTGCGTTTACTGTTGTTGTTTTTGCTTTTCATGACTTAATTTATGGCGGTTTAGCTCAGTTTTATGGTGACAAACCACTATTTGAGCGTACCCCACCCGCAGCACAGGCGTATAACATCAGCGAACTAACACCCATTGATACACAAATACTCGCGGCTAAACGCTATGCTCCAGGTTATGAACCCATACATGTTAGTTACAATGCTTTAAGTTCAACTTCTCCTTCAGCGCTATTTAAAATGAGTAATAAAAACGCTGTAAGCCGAGGACCAGACACCGATTATTTGGCCATTAATCCATATAACTTAGAAGTACTGTATACAAGTTACCCGCAAGGAGAAGATAGTTTTTGGGGCAATTTTACTGCCAGTTTATTTTCTTTACACTTTGGCACTTATGGGGGTGACTGGGGGCGTTGGGCTTACTTTATAATGGGGTTGTTCGGCGCATTTCTTTTTTATTCAGGCAATTTACTTTGGCTAGATAAACGAATGAAAAAAGATGCGCATAAAACTAGCACACACGTCATGGCAAAATTAACGATTGGCGTATGTTTAGGATCCATACTCGCTGTTGTTGCAGTATTACTGTTAGCAAAATGGGCTAACTTACTGATAGGCAACATTAATCACCATTATATGCTGTGTTATTATCTTATATTCTTTATTTCCTTAGCCTACAGCTTTAAACAAGGAACAAACAAAGCAAGTTATAATGGCTTAATAACGTTATCTATTTTAACCGCTTGTTTACCCATCTCAAGTGCAATTCAAGGCTTGAGTGATTTGGCTCTTCTACCCTATTACAATAGTTATTCGGTTGATTTTATTGCCTTAATATTCTCAGCCGGGTTTTTCTTTATCGCTAAACGCTTAAAACAGAAATCCGTTAAAGATAAGATAATTTTAGACCACAAAACCATTGAGTTTGTAAGGTAAATGAAAACTCGCGTATTGTTGAATACGCGAGCCTTCGCCACTGAATGTCTGCGATTTATCGCAAATATATAAAATTTTTACATTAATCTGTACACTCTGCAGATAATTTCCTTTTTCATTTTTTATACGCTATGTCCCGAGTTATTCCTCCTTTTTTCATCGCTGTTATTTGCGTACTGTTAGCCATGGTTACAATCCAATCAGGGGCCTCTATTGCTAAACAGCTTTTTCCTTTAATTGGCCCTGAAGGTACAACCGCACTGAGACTTGGTTTTTCTGCGGCTATTCTGTGTCTTGTATTTCAGCCTTGGAAAGCATTTCCGCCTTTAGGTCAACGCATGCCTATTGTGATCTATGGTTTATGTTTAGGGGGTATGAACATATTGTTTTACTACGCCATTGCACGTATTCCGTTAGGTATTGGGGTGGCGCTTGAATTTACAGGTCCACTTGCTGTGGCGTTATTATCATCACGAAAAAAACGAGATCTATTTTGGGTTACCTGTGCTATTGCCGGTATTGTTCTGCTACTACCTGATATGAGTGGTGAAGAAAGTTTAGATCCTGTGGGTGTAATTCTTGCGCTCGGTGCCGGTGCCTGCTGGGCAGGTTATATATTATTTGGCAAGAAAACCGGAAATCAAGGTTCTGGTGGCATGACTGTCGCGCTTGGCATGAGTGTCGCTGCAATTGTATTAGTGCCTTATGGCGCCATAAATCAAGGTATGGCGTTACTAAGTTGGGATGTATTGCCTTTAGGTATATTGGTCGCAGTGATGTCAAGTGCACTTCCTTACACACTGGAAATGGTGGCACTGCGTAATATGCCTGCGCAAGGTTTTAGTATTATGATGAGTTTAGAGCCTGCCATTGCAGCGATGGCTGGGTTTATAATTTTAGCTGAGCAGTTGAGTATTTGGCAGTGGCTAGCGATTTTATTAGTGATTATCGCCTCTGTTGGCAGTTCAATATCTTCCTCTAAAAAAGAAGCTTAGCGAACTGCCAATAGAGCGCATAAAAACTCTGACACTTTATTCAGGCGGTGGTAATTCAGACACAATTTGATTGCCACCAGCGGTTTTGGCTCTGTACATGGTTTGATCTGCAAATTGGATGAGTTGCATATCAGTACTGCCATTTTCAGGGTAACTCGCAACCCCAATACTACTTGAAAGCGTTAATTTTCTGCCATCAATAATAAACGGCGATGCACATTTAGAACGTACTTTTTCAGCTACATGTAAAACATCATCACGGTTAGTAATGTCATTTAATATCACCACAAATTCATCTCCGCCAAGACGACCAACAGTATCTGACGCACGCACACACTCAAGTAATCTTTCTGCTATTTTTTGTAATAACCTGTCCCCGACTAAATGCCCGTACGTGTCGTTCACTTCCTTAAACCCATCTATATCAATAAACAATAGCGATAGTTCTACTGGTCGACGGCTAGTGGTGGCTAAACTATTTTGAATACGATCGAGTAATAATGTACGATTTGCTAAGCCAGTGAGCTGATCGTGACCAACCAAATGTTGTAATTTTTTTTCGACTTCTTTGCGTTCAGTTATATCATGTGCAACAGCAATTCTCACTTGATGCGATGCTGACCATCTAACTGACCACAATATATACACTACTTGTCCATCTTTTCTTACCCAGCGATTTTCAAAGCGTGGCTTAGCGACACCTGACAATAAGGTTGCAACCGTTTCAAGGGTGATTTCACGGTCCTCTTTATAAACGAAATCGATCATTGGCTTACCAACAACTTCTTCAGGCTTATAACCAAAAATAGTCTCAAATGCGGCACTCACTGCAATAAAGCGCCCTTGCTTATCAACCACACAAACAGCATCAAGCATCAGCTCTAATACATCGGTTAGACAAACTAATTCATTGTTTTTCATTCATCCGCCTTTAACGGTAACATTGCAGATTTTATTTTATCTAAAATACACTTCATAATTATTGAAACACACAGAACAATCAAAAAATAGCTTATCGGTGGGGGTTAAATCTGATTAAGCCAATTAACACATCTGCCGCTTGCCAACTATGAGCTTTATATTAAATATATACAAATACTAGGCCAACATATTTTTCATTGCTGTAGGTAAACGTACCGATAGTAATTGCAACGTTGCTATTGATTAGCAATAAATACAACTACACTATGACTATTTGTACAATTAATTATTGCGCTTGCATAACTTTGTCACTGCAATACCAACAGCCTCTTCAATTAAATGTAATTTAAAAGGTTTTGAAATAAACATATCCATACCCGCCTGTTTGCAAGCGAGTTTATCTGTTGCCGATGTATTAGCCGTTAAAGCGACGATTAACGTGTCATCGTGACTGCAAATATTTTCCGTGCGAAGAATTTTTGTTGCTTCGAGTCCATCAAGTTGTGGCATCACACAATCCATAAAAATAAGGTCATACTTGCTTTGCTTACATTTTAAAATGGCGTCTTCTCCGTCTACGGCAAAATCAGCTTTTATATGTAATTTTTCTAACGACGCATCAAGCACAAATCTGTTGATTTGATTATCATCAACAACTAAGACAGATAAATGACTTCCATCAACGGCAACCCTTGCTCGTTGATTCGTCTCAACTTGTACAGTGCCAATTGCCAAAGGAATATCAAGGATAAATGTGGTGCCTTGCTGGAAAATACTGTCGACCTTAATTGTTCCTCCCATATAATCAATCAGCTCTTTCACGATTGCTAAGCCTAATCCAGTACCGCCTTTACTTCCTTTGGCATCAATCTCTTGTGTAAATGGTGAAAAAAGAGAATCTAGGAATGGCTTTGTCATTCCTGTGCCAGTATCACTGACGACCAGTTGTAATGCGAGTTGATTATTAAGCTGTGCAACATTAGCTTGAAAATTAACTTGCCCAGCATCAGTAAACTTCAAAGCATTACTTAATAAATTTGAGACTATTTGACTTAAACGGGTATTATCACAGTGCGCCCAACAATCATCAGCTATTGTTATTTGCGTATTAAAATCAATATTCTTATCCTTAAATAACGGGATATATAAAGACGCTAAATCTACAAATATTGTTTTTAGTAGAAAGTGATTAGGTTCGAGTTTTAATTCACCATGATTTATTTTTGAAAAATCGAGTACTTCATTAATTATATTTAATAAAATATCTGCGCTTCGAAGTGCAACGGTTAATTTTTCAACCCTTTTCTCTGCCCTTTGCTCATCCAACAAAGTGGTTAGCATTCCTGTGATACCATTTAACGGCGTGCGCAGCTCATGACTAATTTTTGCCAGCAACATGCTTCTATCTTCTAACATTCGCTCAGCTTGCGCTTTCTTATTTTTTAACTGTTCTCGTAGCACGACTGATTCAGTGACATCTTGCAAGGTCCCAAACAAGCGAACGCAGGAACCATCAACAAACTCCGCTTCACCAAATGCACTGACCCAAATGGTTTGATTTAACGCGGTAACGAGCTCTAAATCCAGGTGCCATTTTTCGCCCGTTTGCATACCTGATTCAACCGCTTGAGTAATACGCTCTCGACTCTCGCCTTCTTTAAAAAAACTAATCGCCGACGATAAATCTGGAACAAACGAATCATCAACTTGGTAGATCCGCCGCGTTTGATCGCTCCATGTCACTTTTTCTGTCAGTAAATCGACCTCCCAAGAACCAATATTGGCGATACTTTCCAATTTTACTAATGTATTGTTATTTTTTAAAAGTTGTTCATTCGCTTTTATTCTTGCAAACTCTGAACCTAACCATTGAGAAAATAATTCAACATAGTCATGAGCTTGCTGTGTAAATGGGGTTGAAGGATTAGGTGATGAAAAATTCACAGTACCAAAAACTACTTCGCCTATTTTAATAGGAGCGCCTATGTAAGATTCGAGTTGAAAGTTTACATAGCAGGGATGATGTGCAATATGACTCGTTGATGCTTGATGAAAAGCCAGTGCCTTACTTGCAGCTAAAGTATGAGTACAATAAGTTCCCGCTACCTCAAATATTGTGCCTACAGCTAACGAATTGTCAGGGGTAATAACGTAGCGTACTATATATTGGTTATTGATTATTTCACTAATAATAGCAATATCTAAATCAAAAACTTCAAGTCCAAACTTTAACAGACTCTCTATTTTCTCATCAAAACTTTGCTCTTGATCAGATACGATATAGTGAAAGTTTCTGAGAAAATTCAAATGCAACTCCCCTTGCAATTTAATTGTGCCTAAACCATTCAATACGCTTTAGCCCATTACTTACTTTAATCTATAACGACTTAATACTCTACGATAAATTTGCGTACTGCATTGATTTTACATCACTCACACTTGTTAGCAGAGTCACATTTTATTTACGTATTTATTCTATTTATGATTGTTTACATTACATAAACGATCGTATAATAACAATCATTATCATTGCTCATATTAATAACAATTCGGAGTTACATCGTTCATGGCCATTCGTTCATCAAAGTTAGCATGTGCTGTAGCCTTTGCTATATCAGGCGTTACATTTAGCAATATCGTACACGCGGACGATATTTCAAAAATTGAAAAAATCATGGTGAAAGGTCAAAAAATAGACCGTACTTTACAAGACACCCCTGCTAGTGTGGCTGTAATAACGAGCCAAACCATTGAACGGGAAAATTTGAATGATTTTTATGACGTATTAGCCCGTACACCTAATGCATCAGGTACTGACGGCTCTGGTTTTAATATCCGTGGTATTGATGCTTTTGGCGTTACTGATGGTGGCTCTGGTGGACTTGCTAGTGTCTATATTGATGGTGCACCTGTGCCGTATCGAATCATGCAGCAAGGCGGATTTTCTACGTGGGATATAAGCCAAGTAGAAATACTTCGTGGCCCACAATCTACCCTACAAGGGCGTAACTCACTTGCCGGTGCTGTGGTGATGAAAACCCGTGATGCAGTGCAAGAGTATGATTTTAAAGGCCGCATTGGTATTGGCGAGTACGGCACCAAAGAAGCAGCAGTGGCCTTTGGTGGTGGCTTAATTGAAGATGAACTGGCATTTAGAGTCAGTGCCGAAAAACGCGATTTTGATGGTTATAATACCAATGTTGCTACAGGCGACGAATCGGATTTTGACAACAATGAGTTTTACCGCGCCAAATTGCGTTATACCCCATCAGCTTTACCTGAGTTTGAAGCACAATTGAGCTTTATGCACAGTGAAAACGAAAAAGGCGTTGATTGGGTAATGGTTGAAAGTGGCCATGCAGACTACCCAATCAATAATATTTACGATGATCGATATGTCTATTTAGACTCGCCAACATTTGAATCCACAGACAGTGATCTCTATATCCTCAACCTTAATTATGATATTTCTGATGAGTGGTCTTTTGCATCAATTTCAACTTATTCTGACGCAGAGTACGGTTACGAGTGGGATGGTGATGCGAGCATGCAAGCACCACAATCTATTTTAACGGATACCCGCACTGACGAGACCACCACACAAGAGCTACGTTTTACCTATGAAGGTGAAAAATTATCTGGCTTAATTGGTTTTTATTATTCTGACTTAGATGTTTTTGATAGCAGTGGCGGTGAACGCGGTATTACATTTGCTCAACTAGGCGTACGTAGTCTATTAACTGCGCCGGCAGAATACGGTGGTTTAGGTTTACCGGGTACTTTAGCTGATCAAGTTTTGCAGTTCTATACCGGCGCTGATCCGGTTTTTATCGGTCAATCTTCAGATTTTACACAAAAAGTAAAAACCAAAGCGCTGTTCGCCGATTTTACTTATGAAGTAAACGAGTCGTGGGATATATTTGCAGGCCTGCGTTATGATAAAGAAGAGCAAGCTAACGGTACGAATGCCGATATCTATATTACTGAACAAACACAAAATGCACTGCCTCAACCTGAAAGCTTTGCGGCAGATCCTATGCTTGCTCAATTAATTGCCGGTATCAATCAGCAGTTATATGCGATGGCTGATGGCGCCTCAGGGGATGAGCCCGTAGAAGATGCCAGCTTTGATGCATGGTTACCTAAACTTGGCGCGACCTATCGCGTCAACCAAGATATTTCGACTAGTTTTACGGTTCAAAAAGGCTATCGTTCAGGCGGCGTTGGCACTAATATCGCACAAGCTACCCCTTTTACCTTCGAGCCTGAATATACTTGGAACTATGAGCTAGCGCTACGCTCAGTTTGGCTTGATGATAAGCTAGTTGTTAACGCCAATATGTTCTACCTTGATTGGACCGATCAGCAAGTATCAGTGTATTTATCGGGTAATCAATATGACCGCGAAACACGTAACGTAGGTAAATCTCATGTGCAAGGTTTTGAAACCGAAATCAGTTATGAGCTATCCCCTGCAATTAATTTATACGGCGGTATTGGTTATTCTAAAACCGAATTTGACCAATTCAGCGCGACTTTTAATGGTGAAGAACAAGACTACAGCGGTTACTCATTTGCAGGTGCGCCAGAGTGGACAGCACTACTTGGGCTAGACTATGCAAGTGAGGACGGCTTTGTGGCTAATCTTAATGCCAGTTATACAGGCAGCTCACAACGCTTGGCAACAGCCCTTGAGCCTAGAAATGATGCATATTGGTTAGTTAACTCACGTATTGGCTATCAGTGGGAAAACTACGGTGTGTATGCCTTAGTAGAAAACCTGTTAGATGCAGAATATATTGCACTTGCGCCGGCAGGATTTGATAATCAAACTTTAAGTTCACCACGTACCGCAAGTGTGCGCTTTGAAGTTAATTTCTAACTAAAACTGCTGTGTGGCAACTAATTATAGTTGCCACATTCTAGGGGCAAACTAAAAATGAACATGAAACGTACATTTTCTGCGACTAAACGACGCCACTTGATGGCCTGTTTACTGGCATTAATTACTGCGGTTGTGATGATCCCAGGGATGACGACCTACTTACCATTTGCAATGGAAGAGCAAATACTCATTCCAATTATGCTATTTCCCTTTATTTGGGCGGGATTATTTATTTACGCGTACATGGCTGAAAAAGCATGGCAGCCATTTGTGGTTATGCTATTAATCATCTTAAGTCATGCTGGCTTGAGCTTTATGGCTTTATCGGGGGCGCAGGGATGAAATCTATTTCGTTAAAAAAGTTATTTTTGCTGCATAGCTGGGTTGGCATTGTCACTGCTATTTTACTTTTCATTGTATGCTTTACTGGCGCTTTGGCCGTACTTAGCCGCCCTGAACTTAAAATTTGGGCCAACCCTGAGCTGCATCAGTTAAATTCAGTGCCAAGTGAAAAGGTAACCGAGTTAATCAATCATTACCACACATTAGTACCAAAAGAGTTTGGTGAAAACATTCATGTTTACTTACCAACAGGCCATAACACACACTTACTCACTATTTTATTCGAATCTCACGATGGCGACGAAAACTATGAGGAAGAAGCGGCGTATGCCTACCAGTTTGATCCTCGTAATTTTGAATTAGTAAACGAATATTATGGTGCAGCTGGTTATTTTTACGAACACCGGAAAACTGATGCGCCCTCTTTTATTGGTCATTTTCATGCAGACTTACATTTAGGCCGACCTATTGGCCTGATACTTACGGGGTTTTTAGGCTTAACTCTATTGGTTTCAACAATCACCGGGTTATTTATCCACCGCCAACTCATTAAAGAGCTATTTACTTTTCGGCGTAAGAAAGAGCTTGATGTCGTTGTTAATGATGCACATAAAATTATGGGGATTTGGGGCAGCCTATTTCATGGCGTTATCGGATTTACGGGGGCTTTTTTAGGTTTAGCGACAATAATATTATTGCCCGCTGCGGCATTTGTCAGTTTTGGTGGCGATCAAGATAAATTGGTCGCAAAATTCACGGCAATGCCTGAGCCTATTATTACTAATGACTATCAAGCAACTGATATCAATGCGATTTTAATTGATGCACAAGCGCGCTATCCAAAAGCTAAAGTTATAGATCTAACCATTATGGCGCATAATGATGCCAATGCTGAGGTCTATTTACGTTTGATTGGTGGTGATGCGGTTGCTTCACAATTGCTGCACTATCATGGTAACGGGGAATTTAGTAAATCAATGAGTAGCTTTGGTGATATTCCAGGCCCTGCCATTAAAGTATTAGAGCTCTTGTTTCCCTTGCACTTTGGTAACTTCGCAGGCATTTTTGTCAAACTGGTCTGGGCTTTGTTAGGCTTAAGCACCGCACTATTGCCGCTATCGGGCATGATGATGTGGTTGGCAAAGCGTAGCCGTGGCAGCAACCCGACCTTATCAGAAACCGCTTACCAACGCTGGAATCGGGCGATTATAGGTAGCTGTGGCGGTTTAGTGCTCGCTACTGCTATTTTGTTTCCGGCGCAAGTGTTGTTAAACAACCTTGTACCAGTACACATGCATAACGCTTATTTTGGGCCGCTATTCTTTTATTCATGGCTGGCTTGGTGTTTATTGGCTGTGCTACCTATTAATTATCATCGCTATTTACAAGTAACGATGACCCTCACAGGACTTGCTTGTATGGCCGTGTTACCACTGAACTTAGCCCTTTCAGCAAGTCATGCATTCTCTGCCAATAACGTGCTCGTAACTGTTGTTGATATTAGTTTCTTGTTTATTGGCGGCTTATTTATTTATCTAAGCCAACGCTTAGTAACCAAGCAATTAAATGGGGTCACAGCTAAGGCCACTGGCGAGGTAATTGTATGACATTCATCTACCTAACATTAGGGTGTTTATTATTAGTCGCAAGTAGCTTGCTGCTCAGACATGCCAGCAGCGCTAGTCGCAGGCTATCTCTGCTGGTTTTTTGTGTTGCCACAGCCTGTTTTATTGCTGTATACGGCAATATAGCCGGTGTGTTTATTGCCGTACCTGCGGCACTGTTAATTGGCTTATTGACGGCATTTTTGCTCGGTAAAAAACCTCAAAATTAAATACTGATACGCCCTAAATATGATGTTTAGGGCGTAATTCCTCCCACCCACCGCTGACGTATTCTTTGCTGATAATACTGATATTAGGATACTAAGTTAGCTGTACAATTTACTTTGCGTAAATGCCAAAACCAGCTGTTGATATAAAGTCTCTACACTCGGTTTTTCGTTGATATGCGCAACCAAGCTAGTATGAGCTGACGCTTGTACACGTTCTTGCTTATCGCACAATGCATAGCATAGATTTACCGGTTTAATGATTTCTTCAAGCAATACATCAATTAAAATGAACGCTTGTGCAAGCACAATCTTGCCGCCACCTTTTTTTAAGATCACTCTTTGTGCAGTACCGACAATTTTTTTGCCATTGATGTTTATATTATAATCACCATCACAATATGAAAATGGCGTTGCATGTGCTTGACTTAACAGTCCAAATTGCCTGAAGAAACCCTGTAAAACGGCACATAAATTTTCATAGGCTTGAGTAATCGAATAAGGTATCTGTGGTGACCAGGTATATAGATGAGAGAGGTTAATAATACCTTCACATTGCGGTACTGGTGCGCCCCCAGTTTTACGCGAGTGAAGCTGCCAACCATGCGCCATTAAGCTCTTTGTGAGCAGTGCTGTTTCAGGCCATTTTTTGCCTGCAGGTAATACTAAGGTAGGCGCTTTTGATTGCCATAACAACAAACACTGATCAAGCTCACCAGCTTGCATTTGCGTTATTAGCTGAGCTTCTTTTTCAAACACAGCCGCCACAGTGGTATTACTATAACGCAGCAGCTTATTACGGCTTTTACTCATCGATAATTACTCATATAGAGGAGGAAACTAATCTTAAATGGCTTTTCTCACATATTAGGCCACTTTATAGATCACGGTTGCAATGTGGACTCGTTAACATCGTAATAATGCACTAGAAAAGCAAATGCCCTTACACACTGCTATTATAGGCCCCTCACTTTCTTACATTCACTAAAAACAGCTCACTCTACGCTAAAGTGGGAGTAAGCATACATCTATGCAATGTATAAAAAAAGCCGCTGATGTTGATGAGTTTAGGTTATTTTTAGAATCGAGCTGACTATATGGTTGGGTTCATATGTTAGCCAATCTAGATGAATACGCAAAGCCATATATCTTCGCCTGACTTGGGTATATACTTAGCTTCATGAGTACACGTAATGACAAACTAATGACAGCACCAAAAAAGAAAAGTAATTTTTTCAGTAACATCATTTTTAATATTATTTTACCCGCAGTGATCTTAAGCCGCTTTAGCACCCCCGATACATTAGGCCCCGTGTGGGCTGTAGTAGTAGCGCTTGCTTTTCCACTGTTATTTGGTTTATGGGAGCTTAAGCAATCAGGAAAAGTAAATTTCTTCTCAGTACTTGGCATTATTAGTGTACTGCTAACTGGTGGTATTAGTTTATTTGAATTAGATCCCGCTTATATAGCGATTAAAGAAGCGATGGTGCCTGCTATTATCGGGGTTATTGTGCTAGTGAGCCAATACACGCCGTACCCATTAATTCGCAAACTCCTCATTAACCCTGAACTATTAGATATTGAAAAACTCACTCAGTCACTTGAGCAACAAAACAACACCGCTGTGTTTGATGAGAAAATGCGATTAGCTGGTTTTATTGTAGCTAGTGCATTCTTTTTGTCTGCGACACTTAACTACTTTCTTGCTAAAAGCATTGTTGTCAGCATGCCGGGCACCACAGCCTATGCAGAAGAGTTAGGCCGCATGACATGGTTAAGTTACCCGGTGATTGTAGCTCCGACCATGATATTACTTGTCGGTGCTATTATTTTCACCTTCAAACAAATTGGAAAATTAACCAAACAACCAATTGATGAATTTATTTTACAGTAATTCGGCTATTAGCCTTTAGCTGTACATTTTAATAAATCGCATTACGCAATCAGCTGTTTTGCGATTTTTTTTAAAGGGCCGGTTAAAAATAATAGTAAAGCGCTAATTTAACGCCGTGATCGTCTTGTTGCCAACGACTATAATTAAACTCTGTGCGCAGCGCAAAATCTTTATCTAAGGCCCAATGCCAGTTCAGCTTTGCTTGGCTACGCTGAGCTTGCTGATTATTCGCCAACCATTGATATTGGCCACTGGCAGCAAACTTATGCGCAGGATTCAATTGCCAAATTATCCCCCCTTCAACCCCTACTGCGGGGGAAATACCGGCACTAAAATCACCGCCATTAAAGCCAACCGTGCCAAGTAAATAAGCATGCAAGGCGTTAGGATCACCAATTGATTTTCCATAACCACCTTCAACAAAGCTGCGCCCTATTCGCTTGGTGTTGCCAGCCGTTCGATCAAAACCCAGCCGTAAATTCCATGACCAAGTGTTAAACACTTGATTGTCAGGCGCTAATGACATTGCATCGATTAAATAAAGGTGCTCAAGCTGTAAATGCTCTCCTGTATAACTGGCATTAATATCAAAGAAGCTGATCTGTGCGCCAGGTATAAACCCAGCAGAGCTATCGAGTAAGTCATGATAGGCTAATCGATATGCAAGCTCTGTGGTTTGCCCGTAGTTTTTAGAGTCAGAGCCTATTAAAGCAACGCGTGCAGAGCCATGTCCTTGCTCTGGTGACACTTCAGGTTTTGTCGGTTTAGTTAACGGCGATGCAATTTTATACTGGCTGCGCTTTCTCAGCAGTTTAGTTAAACGTGGCGCAATATCATCACGGTTTAAACCTTGATCATAAAAGTTAAAGTTAAGCCACTCATAAGCCACTTCATAAATTGCGACACTGCGCTGCGCTGAAAACTGGTTGCTATCCAGCTCTTCACCTGCCATTAGTTGCTTGGCTGCTGCAAGTTCTTGCAAAGAAAGCTGTTTTGCATAATGGTGCAATTTAGTACCAAATGCAGGGCGATAAGCTGGCGTTTGGAGTAACCCTTGCTCATTTAGTAATGCAACTGTATCTGAGGGAATTGCATGAAGGTTAAACGAACTGGTTAAATCAAGATCATCGCGAGCCAGCTGTAATAACGCCAGCAACTGGTAAGAGCAATTTTCGTCCGCAAAGTAATAATCAAACGTCGCCAACTGCATTTCCCATAAATGCAACAGAATTCGCTCAACCTCAGCTTCAGAGAAGCTCAACGGGTACTCCCAGATATCTCGCGACTCAATATCACTGTATTCGCGTACTTTGCGGTAATAAGGCATTAAACTAAAGTTGCCGGGATATTTACCAATCAATCCTTTTAATGCGTATAGGGCTGCATTGTCATTGGCATCTGGCTCAGCTGCAAAGTTTACTGCAAAAGCCACCAACTCTTTGTGACGTGTTTGATCTTTGGCATCTATGCGCAGTAAGGTGTGACCAAACATTGATGAAGGGCTATTCATATAAGCAGTTGGAAAAACCAACGTCATCGCCTTGGCATTGATAAGGTTACGCCATGTATCAAGTTCAGGGCACTGAAGTGTCGCCCAGTCATTCGCAACCTGTGCTTTTAGCCATTGGTAGCGCGCTGGAAACTGGCAGATAGTCGTTTTATTTTGTTGTTTAAATGCCTCAAGGGTCGCTTTCAACTCAGCTGCGGGATCTGTTTTACCTAAAGGAGATATAAAAAATGCAGTATCGTCCACATCGCTCTCAAAACCACCGGTAAGCTGTGGACGATAATGACCCAGCTTTAACCAGTACGGTTGTGTCCAAAGAGGCTCAGCAGCAACAGGTTTAGCAAAAGTGGAAAAAAAACAAAGTAATAATAAGAGCGCAAGTAAATTTTTCATCGTCACATACAACAAAAGCCCCTATTGGGGCTTTAAATAAATTTATATTCAGCTAACTAATTAAGATAGCGTGTATGCTGAAAGTGATGCGTCACTTGCTACAACTGAGTTTAGGTTTTCTAAAACAGTTTGTGAAGTCACATTTTCTGATGTGAAAACAGTAGCAAATTGGCTTTGAGCTAATGCATTAAACGCCGCTTTATCTTGCTCTTGAACACCCCAGATCTCAGCTAGCGTAGATAACGTTTCGCCTTCACCTTGTGACATATCGCGTGCTAATTGTTCCATATTACCATCGATAAATTGGGCGATTTTTGCTGATGAGGTAACAGTGCCTGTACCATCACAACCAAGCGTACCAAATGTAATACCAAATGTTTGGTTACCAGAAGTACCGTTAGTAGTGGCGCCCAGTATTTTTACCGCTTTACCGTCTTTACCGGCAAATAACATTGAACCCAAACCACAACCAATGTCTTGATCGGCCATTGCATTTGAGAAAGGAAGAAGTGAGATAGCTGCTACTGCGATTAGTTTTTTCATTTAATAAGTCCTTATATTTTATATAGCTATTGTTTGAGATAAACAAAAGCCGCACAAGGCTAGCACAATAAAAAATTAAATAAAGAACATTTTACCCTAAACGGCAACATAATATTATAAGGCTATGTTTAACAAATATGCTTTTTATAAACATAAAAGGTTTCGGTGGATTAACACACGTGCTAATCCACCTTGAGCGATTAAGCAGTATCGAATTAATTTAATTCAATTATCGATACAGAGCCTAAAGGGTCAACCATGTAATCTTCGCTTGGTTCGCCCTCATCCGCCGTGATAATAAGCTTACCATCAGGGCTGAATGTCACCATATCTGGCAGTGAGCCAACAGATGAGATCATTTCAAGTTCATACGTTGTAGTATTAAACATCGCGACCACACCCGTGTCAGTTTTAACACCTGACTCGATTGCTGTTGCAAGCTTGCCATTGGCAACGGCCACAGAATTTACACCCGCGCCATAATAGCTGATATCAATAGTTGTCAATGCAGCAATAGCCGCAGGGTTTGCAAAGTCCACGACTTCGATACGCGGTGCACTGAGTAAACTGCCATTATTGACCACGAATAAGCGTTTTGTTTGCTCGTCATACGCGGTAATTTCTGCAGCACCTTCGCCACCTTCCAGTAATAAACGCGACGCAAAATCAAACTTACCTTCGCTGTTTTCACTGTAAACGGTAATATTACCACTGTCTTCATTGGATACTACAAGTTGAGCTTTACCATTTGGACTTTGCGCAGCAGCAATAAAGAGTACACCTTCTGGTGCATCATCATCTTGAGTTACTAGCATTTGTACAAATGAAACCGCGCTTACGTCTGTTACATCATAAACAGCCACTGCATCAGCGCGCTCTAGGGCAATAAAGGCATAACGCTTATCGCCCACCATTCCTGTGGTGATACTTTCCGGCTCAGTGCCTTTTGCATCACTACGATCGTCTGGGTAAACACCGGCTTTTTGCGCTTCTATAGCAAGCGATGAGCCACTGTCAAAAACTTGCTCACCTGTATTGCCGTTGTAAATTGAGAACGAACGAGCGCCAAAACTATATAGTTTGTTATGACTCGATGCTGGTGCATCAGAATCAACATATTGTGATACTAATAAACGACCAAGTTCATCATCAGTTTGCAGCATCGACGTATCCGTAAATACAGATCCATCAAGTACAACATCCGCAACTTTTTCGCCTTCTTCAAAATTAGTAAACCAATCTCGCACATCACCTTCATTCGCAGTTAACACATAGTGCGTGCCATCTTGCTCAAACGTAGCAATACCATCTGGCTGATACATACCAACTACATTTGCGCGAGTTTGTAGTTTAATGGTGTCGTCTTTATCGCTGGCGTCTATTTCATTACCTTGTTGACCATAATCTTTAAAACCCAACGGAAAAATATCAGTAATGGTTTTATTTACTAAATCAACTTTAGCTAAACCATTGTTCTCTTGCAGTGATACCCAAGCTGTTGATGAGTCAGCCGATACCGCCACATACTCAGGCTCAACATCCGCGGCTAGATCAGCGCCTTTACCAAAGACGCGGAATCCTTTACTTTCAAGCTCTGCTTCTTGGTTATTAAATGCAGTAAAGTTAAGTGTTGTTGCAGTTGCGACTGTAGCTGGTGTGGCAAAGTTTTTTCGTCCAGGGCTGGCGTATAGCTGCGGCGCATTGCCTTCATCCAAGTCAATAAACTCCATTCCGTCAGGGAAGCGGCCATAACTGTTAACATGGAAATCGCCATAGCTAACCTCTTGATGTACTTGTCCTTGGTATTTCAATTTTATGGTCTCGCCTTTACCTAGGCCAAAGTCTTCATTGTTATTGAGAATAGCTGTGGCTGGTGCACCATTAGGTAACGCTGCCCCCTCAAGTAAATCAGGTAATAAGACAATAAAACCGTGACCAGGGATTTCAGTACCAGCAGGAATCGTCATGCCCGCTTCATTATTGGCTTCTCGATCTAAATCGACTAACTCCCAATCACCTTCAGCAAATACAAAGGTTTCAGACGATTTATTATACAGTTCAACATAATCAAAATCGGCGTCATCACGACCTTTGGAGACAACTTCATTAATAACGATGTCAGCAGCGGTTGCGCCTTCAATCGCATCGGGTAGTTTATTTGCTGTACCTGGTGTTGCTTCTAAGGGCTCTACTTGACTATGCCATTGGCCACCATCTGGTAAGCGACCCCAGGTTGAAACGTGGCTGCCATCATTCCAGTGAGCACTGTCAACGATGTTATTATTATGAACGAGTAACGCTGTATCACCTTTGCCTAACCCAAAATCTGTATCACCCTCTTTCGCAACTAACGTAGTTGCTGGTGCATCAAATGGTACACTCGTTTGATCCGTTGCGATCAATAAAAAGCCACCAGCAGCAATGGTTGTACCTTGCGGTATTTTAATACCTGGCTCTAAATCAACTTCAAAACCTTTTAAATCATTCACAGCCCAGCTTGCATCTGCAAAGGTAAAGGCTTCATCTGAGTTATTATATAGTTCAATATAATCAAAACCACCGCCATCGGAGCGTACTTCATTAATAACAATTTGCCCGGCACTTGGTGGCTCAACAATAGGTGAAAATGTTGCTGTAATTGATTTGTGATTATCCATAGTAAGCGTTAATGTTGATGCGCTGTAGTCTGCAGCACCAATATCACCACTCCATGATACAAATTCGTATCCTTGAGCAGCTTGTGCGCTTAACATTACAATTGAATCTGGCTCATAGTCATTACGTTCAGGCGTAATAACAACATTACCAGCACTTTGCGGGGTAATTTCTAGCATCAGCTGATAGCGTGTTGGCTCTAGATCATTATTATCTAATTCATCACAGCCGCTAAGTGCACTTAATATTAACAAACTGCCCACAATTGGTTTTAATTTCATGATTTTTCCTTGGTAATCATTATATTTTTAATTGTCGGCAATACCCTATAGCCTAATCTTGACAGTTAGATGTAAAATAAATGTCACCAACATGACACTTTTTGTTGGAGAAATTCACATGATGCAACTGAAGCAATTCAATTTCATTTAGCCCGCTAGAATGGTTAAATATTTAAGTCGATTGGTATAAGTATGGTATAGATACTCGTGGACATTGCTGAGAGGACATACAAGCTGAGTTTAGCTATTAATAAGTTACGTTCATTACACCTGTTTAGTAAAGAATGATACGTGAGCTTAAAGGTGGATTCTCTTGACTTATTAAACATAAAAAACGCGGTAAAAACCGCGTTTTCTATTACTTTAATTACCTCAATCATTCGCCAGTGGCTGTGGGGTCAACTGTCGCTTCATCATTAAGGAGATACTTGTCCAGCCACTGCTCCTGCTCCCACAGTACATGCAATAAACTTTTACGGGCGCGGTAGCCATGTGCTTCGTACGGCAGCATTACTAAACGGGCTTCTTTACCAAGGCCTTTAAGTGCTGCGTACATACGCTCACTCTGCATTGGGAAGGTGCCTGAATTAGGGTCTTCCTGGCCGTGGATCATCAGCATAGGTTCGTTAATTTTCTCAGCATGGAAAAACGGTGACATATTGGCGTATACATCTTGTGCTTGCCAAAAGTCACGTTCTTCGCCTTGAAAACCAAATGGTGTAAGTGTGCGGTTATACGCGCCGCTGCGAGCAATGCCGGTTTTAAATAAATCGCTGTGGGCTAATAAATTTGCCACCATAAACGCACCATATGAATGGCCAGCTATAGCAATCTTATCTTTGTCTGCTATCCCTTTTTCCACCAACACATCGACCGCAGCTTGCGCACTTGCTACTAACTGTTTTCTAAATAGGTCATTTGGCTCTTTGCCTTCTACACCCACAATCGGCATTTTTGGGTCGTCAAATACCGCAATCCCCTTGGCAAGGTATGGCATCGGTCCCCAATAGCCTACATAGGTAAATTCATAAGGTGACTCTCGCACTTGTGATGCAACTGCTTTATCTTTGTATTCAAGCGGGTATGCCCACATTAGCACAGGTAATGGGCCCTGAGTTTTATCGTAACCTGGCGGTAGATACAGTGTGCCAGAGAGCTCAACACCGTCATCGCGTTTATAACGTACTAACTCTTTTGTGACACCTTTAAATGCCGGATAAGGATGCTCAAACGTAGTGAGCTGCGTTAAAGTGTCGTCATCTAGATCACGAATGAAAAAATTCGGCTGCTCTGTTTTTGATTCACGAATAGTAATTAACCGCTCACCTTCATCATCAAGCATAGCGCGCACACGCTCATAATACGGGGCTTGAGATTGCCATAAACGTTTGCGGGTGTTGGTTTTAATATCATACTGATCTAAAAACGGCACATTGCCTTGCTCTGATGCACCATTACCACGTAAGAAAATATAACGTCCGCCCACAACTTTAATCACACTGGCACCAAGATCATTATGTTCATATATAACATCGCCAGGATCTTTATAAGCATCATTGTAACTGCGCTCAGAAAATAACACACGGTTGCGATCAGCATTACGCGGTTGAATAACATAAGTACGTAACTGACGGTCGCTAAAGCGCCACTCGGTTAATAAAGCAACGCTTTCATTTGCCCATTCAATGCCTGCAAAACGACGTTCAACTTTAGCAAATAGTTTAGGTTCACGCTTAAATGGCGAGCGTAAGCTATATAAATAGTCATGATGAGGTACATCGGTTTTCATATCGCCGCCATCTTGAGCTTGCGCCCAAATCACTTCAGCACCTTGATCGGCACGCCATTGAAAATCGCGGCGTCCCGTGCGCACACTGTCATACCCCTGTGGTATATTGTCGGCAAGCGGCTGTTTAGCAAGCTCTACCAACGCATAACCACGCATTCCCCACACCTGCCATGTGGTTGCAAAACGGCTATAAGGCACTTGATAAGAAAAGGGTTCATCGATACTCGCCACTAAAATATTGGTCGAATCGGGTGAGATTGAAAATGATTTAAATAAAGCAGGCTGACCAATTGCAGATGCTACACCACTCATCGGGATATAGCTTAATTGCCCTTGACCATAAAACTTAAATTGTTGTTCATCAAACGGGTTACTTAATAAATTTTGATAAGTGCGTGCTGGGGCTTTTTGACCACTACTTTGTTGAATAACCGGCACTACGCTGTTGCTATCATTGGTCAATCTTGGCTTACCTAAGTTAACAGCTAGGTTAGCGACAATCGCTGTACTATCTGGCAACCACTGATAAGGAGTAGCAGTTAACACTGAATTAAGTGCCACATCGGATAGCTGACGTGCTTGTTTGGTTTGTGTATTATAAACCCATAAGTTTGCGTGTGTCGGCTGCTCAACAATAAACGCAAGGTATTCACTGTTACTTGACCATTTTGGCGAGCGGATCACCCCCTGTGGTAAATTATTAACTTCTATCACTGTGCCAGTTGCAATGTGCTTTAACTGCAAGCCACTAAATTTAGTACGAGGACGAGAGCGGGAAAAATTAGCTGGGTTTAGCTGTATGCCTGCTAATTTTAGTTCTTCTTTGGCTAAATCATCCAGTGTTTCTATTCGTTTACGATCAAATAGCGCCAACCATTGACCGTCGCCCGATAAATAGCTGCTAGGTGCGAGTTTAGCATCGACTAATGCCGCTAAGTCGCTAGAGGGGGTTTGATAGCCTTGTGCAGCAAGTGCCGAGCCTGTAACAGTAACACTCAACACGAAAGCCAATAAAAGCTTGATACCTTTCATGGTTTATCCTTCGGTTTTTATTATTAACAGCTGTATCTAAACATGTTTTGCTGCATTCATAAAGTTTTTGCGCCCGTTTAGTTAACACAGTCGATTAGGTGACTTATAAGCTCAAACTGCGTTAAACTGGCGGCTTAGTTCAAGTAATTGCTGACGCATAGATTAAAATGAAAACAAAAACCGATAAAATCACTATTTTTGACGTTGCCAGAGAAGCGAAAGTGTCTAAATCCACGGTTTCCTTAGTGCTGACGCAAAGCGATAAAGTCAGCGATAAAAGCAAAGCAAAAGTCTTACAAGCAATTGAGACTTTAGGCTATGTTTATAACCGTGATGCGGCCGCGCTGCGCAGCCGTCGCTCTAACTTAGTTGCTTTAGTGATCAACGATTTAACCAACCCTTATTCGGCTGAACTTGCTGTTGGCTTAGAGAATCATATTCACGCATTAGGCATGTTACCTATGCTGGTTAATACGGCTGAAAATGTTGAGCGCCAAACCCAAGTTGTGAAAACACTTAAGGAATATAATGTCGCTGCATTTATTATGTGCCCGGCTCCTGGCACGACCCAACAATGGGTTGACGAACTTATTGAAAGTGGCTTTGCTGTTATTCATATAATGCGTGAGATACCGTTTTGCGGCGCGCCAACAATATTGCCTGATAATAAAAAAGGCACTCACTTAGCAACTTGTCATATTTTACAACAAGGCATTACAGACATTGCATTTGTGGGCGGGACTGATGATATTTCTGATCATCACGAACGATTAAGTGGTTTTCACAGCGCCCTACAACAATTTAATTTGCCTTTGGATAAACCAATAATTACCGCCGCCACTAATCGCCAAGGCGGGCGGGATGCATTTAACACTCTATACGCACAGCACCCCAACACTAAAGCCATAATCTGTTTTAACGATGTCATCGCCTATGGTGTTATTGAGGCAATTCGTGAACAAGGCTTAACACCAGGTAAAGATATAAAAGTAGTTGGCTTTGATGACTTAGCCGACTCATGTTTAATGTCGCCATCACTGAGCAGTGTCACTATAAATGCAGATGATATTGGCAAGCGTACATGCCAAGTATTACAAGAGCTACTCAATAACAGTGTGCCTGCGGTACGTACTTTAGTAGATGTTAACTTACAAATAAGAGAGTCCAGTCAATGAAGAAAGTATTAGTAATTGGCTATGTGTGGCCTGAGCCAAATTCATCTGCTGCGGGCACACACATGATGTCGCTGTTAAACACATTTAGATCACAAGACTGGCAAGTAGAATTTGCCAGCCCAGCACAAAAAACAGAGCATATGGTGAACCTTGCTGACTATGGCATCAGTAGTGCAACAATCGCCCTTAATTGTTCAAGCTTTGATGAGTATATTACTAATTATGCACCTGACATTGTGATGTTTGATCGCTTTATGATGGAAGAGCAATTTGGTTGGCGAGTAGATAAGCACTGCCCCCACGCTTTAAAAATTCTCGATACTGAAGATTTACAGTGCCTGCGCAACGCTCGTCATGAAGCCCATAAAAGTAATCGTGAATTTAGCTACAGTGATTTACACTCGGATATCGCTAAACGTGAAATCGCCGCTATTTTACGTTGCGATTTAAGCTTAATTATTTCAAGTTTTGAAATGCAGCTACTTGCTGATGTCTTTCACGTTGATAGTCGGCTTTTACACCACTTACCCTTTATGGTCGACTTAGCCTCATTACCTAAACAAACAAAGTCGTATGATGATCGCCAGCACTTCATGACGATTGGCAATTTCCGCCATGCGCCTAATTGGGATGCCGTGCTGTACTTACAACAGATCTGGCCACTGATACGTAAACAACTACCACATGCTGAGCTACACATTTACGGCTCTTACCCGCCACCAAAAGCGACGGCACTAAATAATCCAAAAACAGGTTTTTTAATTAAAGGCTGGGCGGACGATGCCTATAAAGTGATGCAAGATGCTCGTGTTTGTTTATCGCCACTGCGTTTTGGCGCAGGCATTAAAGGAAAGTTACTAGAGGCGATGATCATGCAAACACCGAGTGTCACCACTGCAATTGGCAGTGAAGGTATGCACGGTGAATTACCTTGGCCAGGAGCGATTGAAAATGACCCACAACGCTTCGCGGACGCTGCTGTTGCACTTTATCAGGATCAACTGCAATTTTTAAATGCACAAAAAAATGCTCATGCGCTACTAAACGTACAGTATGATAAAACATGTTTAGCCACTCATTTTATCAATAAATTGGCAGCTATTGAATGTGCTTTAACACAACATCGTGAGGCTAATTTTACCGGTCAAATGCTTAAACATCACACTATGCGCAGCACCCAATATATGGCGCAATGGATTGAAGCAAAAAATAAGTAAACTAGGTTAAAAAAATACTAGACAGGCGGTGATTTGTGTTTACAATCGCCGCCACAAAGTTAGGCAAATTTAGATGTATTGTCTATATTTTTTAACTGAACAATTTAACCTCTGGTTCAATACCGATTTGAAAACCGCAACCTTTACAGAAAAACGCAAATTTATCGTTAAGCTTGGCAAAATGCTTCATAAGTATGGCACCCCAGCTTATCGACTTGAAGCCCACTTAATGGAAGTGGCGACGTACCTTGATCTTAAATCATCGTTTGTCATGTCACCTACTTCAGTCACTTTTGTGATCTGGACTGACGGCCACGAAGATGAATACACCCATGTGGCACGGGTAGATCCAGGCGATCACGATTTAGGTTCATTGGCTGATACTGATGATCTCGTCAATAAAATGCTCAATGGCGAACTCACTCTGCAAGAAGTTGATGTGCAACTAGATGCCATTTATGCGATGCCAAACCCTTATAATCGCCTTGTAACGGGTATTGCATTTGCCACATCAGGCGGTGCATTTGCGATGCTAATGGGTACGAGTTGGAATGACGTATTTTGGTCCGCGTTACTCACTCTGGTGGTGTATTTATTTGTACTGTGGTCAAGCCGCTCTAAGCGAGTTGCCCATATGCTTGAACCTTTAGTTGCCATAATTTCAGCAATTTTAGCCTGTGCTATAAGCGTACATTTAGATGTCGGGATCAATATTCGCTTAGTGGTGCTTTCTGCCATCATTGTCTTTATACCTGGGCTTGCCTTAGCACTGGGGCTTGCTGAACTTGCAGCACGGCATTTAGTATCTGGCACCGCCAGGGTAATGGATGCCTTCATGTTGCTGTTTAAGCTTTATTTTGGGGCTTTTATTGGTATTGCTATTGGTTTTGCTTTATTTGGTCAAGTTGACTTTGTGCAACCCGAACCATTACCAAAGTGGACGGCATGGCTGGCAATATTTTTACTTTGTAGCAGCTTAATTGTTATTTTTAGAACCAAACTAAAGCATGCAACTTGGTCAATTGCCTCAGGCTTTATTGCTTATGGTACCAGTATTGGCTCTGCAATGTATTTAGATTACACCTTAGGGACATTTGTTGGCGCATTTGCTGTAGGGGTTTTTAGTAATTTATTTAACCGTATTGCAAATGCCCCCGCATCCATTGTGGCCATGCAAGGTCTGATTGTGCTGGTCCCAGGGAGCAAAACCTATATAGGTTTAAACTCATTAATTGAAGGGCAAGATTTTGTCTACGCCGAGCATATCGGCCAACAAACATTTTTAATATTTATGTCATTGGTTGCAGGGTTGATCTTTGCCAACGTCGCACTCCCACCGAAAAAGAGTTTATAAACCCATTAAGAGCCTAATTCACTAGGCTCTTAATCTAAAATTAAATATTAACCCGCCGCACTTCTTTACTGTATCAATTGCTATGCTTTACCTCATTGACTGCTTATTACAAAACACCTACTTGTAGAAAGACACACCTTGGTATAGCGCGTTAATATCGACAACAACTCCAATTACCTTTCAATTTTTAATCAAATAGTTGTGAATTACAAAAATCTAAAACACAAAATTGATTAAATAAACTTAACTTATTAAATAAAAAACAAGAAAAGATAAAACAAAACCATTGATATTGAACAACTTTAAATAACAAAACAATCATTCCTCTTTAAAATTCATTACTTTCACAACTATTCACTCCGATTCAAGACTCTGTTTTTTAAAAGGCGTTTAATAGAGTCACAAACAAAACAGCTGCGCTTATTTTTGCATGCGAAGCGGCCGTCATAAGCTAATTACTTAGTCGCCTATGTTTGTTTTTAGACAAGGGTCTTACCAAATTCGACAATTAAAAATGACTACATACGTACGAATGGTGAGCCCTCATTTGACACAACAAAATGAAGTTTTGATTCAAGGGGAATCGAGGATGTTAAAAGTAAAAATAAATAAACTGTATTTAGCAGTGACTGCATCACTAGTTACATCGGCATTGAGTTTACCTATGGTAGCGCACAGCGCTGAAGCTAAAAGCACTGACGAAGTGGAAGTGATCCAAGTTCGCGGTATTCGCGGTAGTGTTGTTAAATCACTCAATACTAAACGTTACTCAAATGCAATCGTAGATGCAGTTACCGCAGAGGACATCGGTAAATTCCCCGATCAAAATGTCGCAGAATCATTACAGCGAATAACCGGTGTTTCAATTAGCCGTAACTTTGGTGAAGGTGAGCGTGTGAGTATTCGTGGTACCAGTGAGAGCCAAAACCGTACCTTATTAAATGGCCAAGCCGTAGGATCTGCCGATTGGTGGACAAACTCAGCGGCAAGCCGTGGTTTTAACTATACGATGTTACCGTCTGAAATAGTCTCTGGGTTAGAGGTATACAAGTCGCCCGAAGCCGATATTGATGAAGGTTCAATTGGTGGTACTGTTATTGTACGTACTCGTAAACCACTTGATTTAGAAGCCAATAAATTTGCCGGTTCGGTACTTGCCCAGCACAGTGAAATTTCAGGCGAAACCGACCCACAACTTTCCGCTATGTATAACTTTAAAACGGACGATGAAACTTTCGGTGCGCTTATTTCATTAGTACGTCAACAGCGTAACTTACGCCGTGATGGAATTGAATCATGGAGCTGGGCAAAACGTGACATCACTTTAGCAGATGGTACTGAGTATAAAGGCGTGTACAGCCCTGGTGGCGGTGGTTCTGCAATGTTTTTACAAGAACGTGTACGTACCGGCATTAATTTAGCAATGCAGTACCGCCCTACCGAGCAACTTGATTTAACTTTTAATGCCCTTGATTCAACCCTTGAAGCAAACAATGAAAATCAAAACTTTCTTTGGTTACCGGGTTATGGTGGTTCGCAATACACTGACGTCACGCTAATCGAAAATGAGCAGGTTGGTACTATGCTTGTTGGCGGAACTTTAGGGTTATCACCCACTGCAAATAACATTTTAGACGAAACCAAAGTACGTAACTCTGAAATCAAAACTAAATCTTACGATTTAAAAGCCGATTATCAAGGTGAATTATGGCTAACCAGCGTCCATGTTGGTTATACCGAAGGGAGCGGCGGCTCTCAAGCTGACCGCAGCGTAGGCTGGGAGGGGAACTATGTACATAGCTTTGATACTTCCGCGGTTGAAGATGTACGTACTACTTATGGCGCAGATCCAGCTGACGGTAAAAACTGGGATTTAGGGTTCTTACGTTACGACAGTAATGACGCTAAAGACGATGAAACTTACCTGCAAGTCGATTTTACGCGCCCTGTTGACATCGCTGTCTTTAGTAAAGTGAAATTTGGATTAAAATATCGTGATCATTCACGTTTTAATACTAAACACACCACTGATAACCGTACTGATCTAGGCTGGAACCTTGCTGATTACTCCTTATCAATGCCGTCTGATTATTTATCAGGCCTTGGCTCTGACGGTACTTTACGTAATTATGCTATAACCGACTCTGATAAAGTTCGCCGCGAAGGTGATGCGCTGGATTGGAACTACCGAGTGCTCAAAGCCAGTACTTTTGAAGTTGAAGAAAAAATTACCGCAGGTTACGTAAAAGCAGATATCGATGTTGAAGGTATGCGCGGTAACTTAGGTGTACGTTTGGTACAAACACAACAATCGACTGCAGCTTATGTAGGTGAGAGTGGTTCTGAAGTATGGACTAATGATGACCGCGACTATTTTGATATTTTACCAAGTATCAATCTAGCGATCGATCTAGATGACGATGTGCTACTGCGCTTTAGTGCTGCACGTGTGATGTCTCGTCCTGATTATGCAGCAATGACGCCATCAACGTCGTATAACCTTGAAACTCAAACAGGCAGTGGCGGTAACCCAGATATCGATCCATATCGCGCAACGCAGTTTGATACTGGTGTTGAATGGTATTTTAGTGACGCAGGTTTATTCTCAGCGGTGGTATTTTATAAAGATATTCAATCATTTTTAGATGTTACACCTAACCTTGAAATACATGAGGGCGTTGAAATTTTAGTAAACCGCCCTACAAATGGTCGCTCAGGTCGTATCCAAGGCCTTGAGCTTGGTTATCAGCAAGAAATTTTTGATGGTTTTGGCTTAAATGCTAACTATACCTTTGTTGATGGTGAAGCTAAAGATGCCGATGGTAATGATACAATCATTCCTGGTAACTCTGAACATACTGTCAATTTAAGTACTTACTATGAAACAGAAACCTTTAGTACACGTATTTCATATAACTTCCGTACTGGCTACAACTCAGGCCAAGGTCATGGCTATGTTGATGATTATGGTCAGGTGGATGCAAACTTTACCTACAACGTAAATGATAACTTAGCCCTGGTATTAGAGGCAATTAACCTTACTGATGAACATACATTCAGTTACCAAGAAGAAGGTGTTCAACAAGCGTTAACAGGTGTGTACGCAGATGGCCGCCGTTTTGTAGCCGGAGTGCGTTTTAACTTTTAATTACCCATTTGTCGAACTCCAAGCTAACACAGGTATTCGACTCTCGCCAAGGATGGCAGGCCCCTATGCCCAGGGGTTTAAAGCAGGTAACCTTTTGGTTCCCTGCTTTTTTTATTAAATACTTGATAAGTTCGCGCTAGTAATAATAAACAAAACAAGTACAATCAATAGGTAAAAACGTTACACGAACAACATTGGCGAAGCATACTAGGTGTCAGCACACACAGTTATTAAACACACTCAACACACAGCAGGACTTTGTCGCTACAAATTCTTATTTGGATTGCTGTGTCTGCTGTTTATGTCCGATATTCGTGCTGACTTACTGAGTGCGACCCTTGACTACCATCAAGGAAACTTCAAAGAAGCACAACACGAATTTCAAAAGTTAGCGTATTTAGGTAATGCCGACGCAATTTATAATATCGCTGTAATGAATTTGCACGGCCAAGGTGTTGAAAAAAACAAAGCGCAAGCTTATGCCTGGTTTAGCTTAGCAGCAGATTTTGGGCTACTCGATGCGCGCGATACAGCGATGCTTATTGCAAGACAAAGTAATAATAAACAACCCCTTGACGACGCATATAATGCCTTATTAAAGCAACTTAGCTTTCAATGGTACGATCAACAATTACGGCCTGAGTTAAACGCCAGCCCCGCCCCACATGCAAGCCCACAGCGCAGCTACACTGTAGAACCCAAATACCCAGAGCACGCGTATCAAAATGGTATCGAAGGCTGGGTATGGCTTGAGTTTGATATAGATAAAAGCGGTGCTGTAACCGATATCTCCTTAATTGACTCCTACCCAAAAAAAACCTTTGATCAGGCCATTATTAATGCAGTAAAACGATGGCAATATCAAGGCGATAGCAAAACCTTGCCCTACTATAATCGTTCTTTGTTGTATCACTTCACCACGTTTAAGGGGAAACAATATGAACAAAGCTTTAAAAGCCAACAGCGTGAGTATAATGAGAAAATTTCTGATTTAATTGATGCCGCAGAGCAAGGAAATGCCTTAGTACAGTATTACATTGCTAATTGGTTAAGTTCAGAGGAATACAACGCCAGTCGATTATTAAAATACCACTGGCAACAAGCCAACGCCAATAGTGAATTATTACTGCGCTCGGCTGTTAACGGCTATGCCAATTCGCAATACCGCATTGGTGCGAATATGTTACGTGGTGAATATGGTAAAGTAGATCGCGAAAAAGGCTTAAATTGGATTTTACTTGCCGCTCAAAGTGGTTTTGCTAATGCACAGTACCGATTGGGGCAAGAACTGTTAAACAGTCAATATGTTGATTATGCACCTAATAAAGCTTTAACCTGGCTAAAAGCTGCAGCGGCGCAAGGATTATTCAGTGCTAAACGTGAACTTGCTTTATTACTCTTTGAATTAAAAAAGCCACCGCAACAAATCAACGAGGCCTTAAACGCAGCACTAGCTGTTGATAGTGAACACCCACAATTGTTATTACTTAAAGCGAAAATTCAAGCCGTCAGTAATAAACCACTGGCAGCTCAAAAGCTAGCTGCTAGTGCCCTTGAAGAAGCTCGAAATCGTAATTGGGATCAAAGCAATATAAAGCAGTTTATCGCGACACTGCCTTAATAGCTTTATGCAATAGAATATCTGTTTCAATACCATCCACTTGACTAAACACCACTTGGCGCCCATCCACCGAGCTACTAATATTTAGGTTAATATCGATATCAAAACCATACACCCCCAATTCTTTTATAAACACATTACGTTTTTGCTCAGTTAAATAACAGTACAGTGATAACTGGTGCCCTTGGCGTAATACATAGTAAATGCCGTGTTTAAATACCGCAGGTTTGAACAACTCAAGAGAGGGTAACAGCTGTGCTAGCGGAAGTTGCTGCTCCAACGCCGCGGATAAATAGTTACGCACCTGCATTTCATGCTCTAAATACGAGTTATTAAGCTGCCAAAGTGGGTGCTCATCATCAAGGCTTTCAAACGCAACGTTATCCTTTACTAAGGTGTTGCTTGTCAGTTGAATATCATAACGCCAGTCCTGCCATTGCAACTGCTCATTTGCACTTTGCTCATTTCTAACTTGGTAGTAAATACTGTGGCTATCTGCTGACCAATGCACACCATTTAATTGCTCAAAACCAGAAATAATAGGAACTAATCGCCGTGAAAAAGTATTGATCAAATAGATATTTTGTTGTTCATCCGCCAATAACACATTATCGCCATTCGGTGAGAAAAGCAGGTATTTAGGGATAATATCACTGGGTAAGGTAGCTATTAGGTTTGCGGTTTTGCGTTGTTTATGTTTTAACCACACCTCGATATGGGTAAAGCCTGTGATCCCTCTGCGCTGCAAAGAAATAAATGCCGTTTGTTGTCCGTCAGCAGATACAGCGGGCAAAATGTCCATGCGCGCAGACGACGATAATTGCATAGTATTTTGAATACTCGGAGCATCTTTACTTAAATCGAGTTCTATTTGATACAAATTAACTCGTGCTTGTCCTTGGGCATGCGCAATATCGCCGGTTCGCAAATTCACAGCTAAGTCTGCGACAAACCCCAAAGGTTGGTGAACTAACTGTTCATTACCTTGATAATCATAACGGCGTAATGCATCATCACCGAGCCAATAATAGCCCTGCTCACTGTCAAATAATAATGGCGCATGGCTGTGCCGACTGCGCTTTATTTCAGTGCGCTTCAGTGATTGTGTTAAATCCACTTCACTGACACTAAACCAGCCTTGATCTTTTTCGAGGATCAGCATTTTTTGCTGTTCATTGATATCAAACGTCAGTGGCTTAAAATCTCCTACAATCTGCTGCTCTAATAAGGTAGGCGCAGGTGAAAATGCCAAGGTATATTTGACTAATCGAGGCTGCTCATCTTGCCAATGTGTCGTGTAAATAGTGTTGTCGTCGACCCAATGTAATTTAGTCGGCCCATGGCGCTGCTGGCAACGAGTGAGTTTAAACTCAGGGCTTAAACGCCATGTTTCAATAGCATTAGAGACAGGAATAACTCGAATGTCGCAACTTAATGGATCATACCTAAAATAAGCCAGCCACTTTCCATCTGGCGACCACACCGGAGCCTCTTCTGAATAACCTGAGTTTTTAATACTGTGGACAGTCTTACTTTGTTGATCATAAACAGCTAAATCAAATTGGCTTTGTTGATCATTAGATTGGCTAAACGCTAAATAACGGCCATTAGGGGAATAACGTAAAAAGACTTCAGCACCAGGTGCTGACGTGATCCGTGATTGATACTCATAATTCAAACTGGGTGCTTTTGGAGCAAGTAAGAACTGACTAGCAAGTGTAACAATAGCTCCTAGCACTAACCCCAGCGTAAGAAATAAAGCCGAAGTACGCGGGGTGACTGGAGTCACTTTATCTAATAAAGTCGGTGCATCACTAACGTTGGCAATAAGCTGATAACCGACACGCGGAACTGTGCGAATAAACGTTGCAGTATTTTTATCATCCTGCAGACTTTTTCTAAGTTGAGTTACCAGCTGACTCACTGAGTTATCGCTCACTACAACATTAGGCCAAAGCGTGTCCATAATTATATCGCGCGATACTGCGCTGCCTTGGTGCTCTAGTAACAACTTTAATAACACTAACTGCTTTGCTTCGATTGCACGCCAACGCCCTGCGACCTTTACTTTTAGGGCAACAAAATCAACGAGTACATCGTTGAGGAGTAACTGTTTTAGTTCGGTTGTTGGCATCGGTTAATTTTACACACGTTAATCTATGGTTAAATCAGTCAAGAAAGCGTACTATATACAAATACGGTACATAGTAGCATAGTCCCTTGGTGTATTCTTATTTTATAGGTAGTTATCACTGCTAGTTTTTCTCATGTTGTTCAAGTTGGGTTTAGTATGACAATAAAAATAAAAAAACTTGTTAACATAGCGCTCATTGTCAGCGCATTCAACACACTTAACGTACGTGCTAATCAACCCCTTAATGCAGAGCAAGATCAGTTAGAAACAATTCAAATTCGCGGCTTTCATGACAGCGCTATCAAATCACTACGAGATAAGCGTGATAGTCAGTCAATCATAGAGGCAATCACCGCACAAGATATCGGTAAATTCCCTGATAAGAATGTCGCGGAAGCCTTGCAACGTATCACTGGTATTTCACTCTCGCGTGTTCAAGGTGAAGGTGAACGAGTGGGAGTTCGCGGCACAACACCCGAACAAAATCGCACTTTTTTAAATGGTCAAGCAATTGCCTCTGCGGATTGGTGGATCTCAACCCAGCCTAATCGTGGCTTTAATTACACACTATTACCCGCTGATCTCGTATCCTCTTTGGAAGTCTATAAAACCCCGCAAGCAGATCATAATGAAGGCTCTTTAGGCGGCTCTGTTAATATTAAAACGCAACGACCTTTGCATACGCAAAGTAATCAGTTTGTTACCAATGCACAAGTGCAATACAATGATTTATCAGGTGAATTTGATCCGCAGCTCGCTCTGTTTTATAACTGGACTAACCCCAGTAAAGATTTCGGTACCTTGATAACCTTTACTCGCAACCAACGCTCTTTACGTCGTGATGGACTTGAGTCGTGGGGCTGGCATGAACAAAGCTTTCAACAACATAGCGATGGCACTTTATCTGCAAGCGACGCTGGCACGGCTGATATTAAAAACATTTGGACACCCGGTGGTGGTGGCTCAGCAATATTTCAGCAACAGCGCATATTGACCAGTGCCACCGCCAACTTTGAGTACCAGCCTAGTTTAGATTGGAATATCCAACTTAACACGCTGTATTCTGTTTTGAACGCCGATAACAATAACCAAAACTTTTTATGGCAGCCTAGTAGTGTATTTGCCCGAGGCGGTCGTATCAGCGATGCAAGGATCATTGATAATACGCTTGCTTTTGCGCGCTATTCAACAGTCCCCGAGCAAAACGAGCAGAATTTACCCTTTAGTACCGCCATGGAAGCAATTTGGCGAGAGTCCGAAATAAGCACCAGTAGTGTGCATTTAATTGTCAGTCAGCAAACACATCTTTGGCAAAACCAATACCAAATCGGTTTTACTAAAGGCGGTGGCGGTTCAAAACAAGATCACACCTCACAATTTTCAGCCAATACAGCTTATACCGTTGATACCACTGAACGTAAAAATATAATCGCAAACTATGATGTGTCGCCTCTTGATGCCCAAGCTTGGCAATTAACGCAAGCGCGTAACGACAGCCAAGATTCAAACGACCAAGAATTATATATACAAGGTGACTTTGAACGCGCAATTGATCACTCAATCATCAGTGCTATAAAAATAGGTAGCAAGTACCGCGATCATCAACGCGATTTTATTCGTTTACGCTCACTCAATGGCGATTATGACGGTATTGCTCAACAATTCGGTTGGACACTTGCTGATTATCCCGCAACTTTTCCAGCTGGTTTTTTATCCAACATAGGCAGTCAACAAACTCTCAAACAATACAGTTATGCCGATATCAACGCACTCTCAGATGACTTTAAAACTATCGATTTTGTACAACAAGAAGAAAAAGCCAGCCGCTTTGATATTCAAGAGCGTACTATCGCAGGTTATGTTAAATTAATGCTCGATGGTAATGACTATCGTGCTAACTTAGGGGTACGCGTTGTTAATACCAATCAAGATGCTGGTGCTTATAAACGTATTGGCTCACCAATTGAGCAGCAAGAAAACTTTGTGTGGCAGCAACACAGTAAAAACTATATAGATATCTTACCCAGTGCCAATATCAGTTTTGATTTAAGTGAGGACTTAATTGCCCGAGTGAGCGCCGCGCGAGTGATGTCACGTCCTCAGTATAACCATTTAATGCCGTCAACTAATTACAATGTCACCCAAGCGCAAGGTCAAGGCGGCAACCCTGACTTAGATCCTTACCGTGCCAATCAGTTTGATCTAAGTGTTGAATGGTACTTTGACGATGCCGCGTTGCTTTCGGTTGCATTGTTTAACAAAGATGTTGAATCCTTTGTCGAATTTAAACGCACCATTGAACAACATGAAGGTATTGATATGACCATAGACAGGCCAATCAATGGCAGTGGCGGCACAATTCGCGGCGTAGAAATTGGCTACCAACAAGAACTTATTTATGGTTTTGGTTTGATCACTAACTATACCTTTGTCGATGGCGACCGCACAGACAGTATCTCAGGGCGAGAAGATTATGTGCCAGGCACTTCAAAGCATACAATAAATTTAGCCAGTTACTACGAAAATGACTGGTTAAGTTCGCGTTTGGCGTATAACTACCGTACTCATTTTGCCACAGGCGTTGGTGAAACCATGATGGATGACTTTGGCCAACTTGACGGCAGTATTACTTTCAAGCTCTCTGGCAAGCTTGATTTTGTAGTCGAAGCAATTAATCTCACCAATGAAATCACCTACCTGTATGAGCGTAACGAATACGCACCAACAGGTATTTATCAAAATGGTCGTCGTTTCTATTTTGGTGTTCGTTACAGCCATTAATCGATAGTCTTTGGTGGTTAATCGCATATTTTCGTCATTGACGAGCCATTGATATATTCTGTCCTGATAATTAAAACAAGCGAAGGAAAAACCATGCTAAAAACTAGCTTAGCGCTAGCCATTGGACTTTCAAGTTCATTGGCAGTTGCTGCCACATCGTTAACTGTTGAAGATATTCCGAAAATTCAATCTGTGCTGCAAACCAGTATTAGTCCTGATGGTGATTCAGTGGCATTTACCCGCTCTGTCCCCCGTGAATTATACGTCGATGAAAATGGCACTAATTATAGCGAACTCTATGTTGTTGATGACGAAGGTGTTGAGCGCCCTTTCATTACAGGCTCTGTAAGTATCAAAAGTATTCAATGGTCAAACGACAGCAAAAACATTTACTTTTTAGCTAAGCTAAAAGACGACAAATTCACCGCTTTATACCAAATTCCGGTCGATGGTGGTCAAGCACAAAAAGTGCTATCACTAAAAGACACATCCATTTCAAGCTATCAGTTAAGCCCTAACAATAAACAACTGGCTATTTTAGCTATGCCAGCAGCTGATAAGTCAGAGAAAGAGCTAAAAAAACTCGGCTTTATGGCTGAAGTCTATGAGCTTGGCTTAAAGGATAAACAACTGTTTATTGTTGATTTAGCCAAAGCCGACAAGCCATTAACCCCAACACCGCTAAACGTTGCTAATTATGTCAGCGATGTAAACTGGGCTGCAAATGGCGAAAAGTTGCTAGTTAAAACCCAGCCTACAGCGCTGATAGACGATAAATACACTAAATCACAATGGCATTTATTCGATATTGCTAGCAACCAAGTAACCATGTCATTTGCCACTGAAGGTAAACTTGATGGTGCTGAGCTTTCTCATGATGGCCGTTATATCGCAATCTTAGGTGCTGAAGATAAACACGATCCAGCGACTGGGCGCTTATTCTTAGCGGATACTAAAACCGGTGAAGTAACCGACTGGTTACCCAATTTTATGGGTCATGTAGTTGATTTTGAATGGTCTAATAAACGTAATACGTTAAACTTTATTGCAAATGTAGGCACACACAGCTTTGTCGCGAGCATTAAAACTGGTTCAAACAAGTACAAAAAGATTATCAACGAGGGTGAATTCATTGCCTCAAACCTGAGCATTTCAGATTCCGATAAAACCTTAGCACTGCGCGGCAACACTGCTGTGCACCCAAATGAAGTGTTCATTATCCGTGGCACTAAAGCTCAGCGTTTAACCGATTCAAACACATGGTTGGGTGACAAACGTTTTGCAAAGCAAGAAACTATCTCACTTAAAGCCCGTGATGGTGTGGAAATTGATGGTGTGCTTGTCTACCCGCTTGATTACAAAAAAGGCACACGTTACCCATTGATCATGTCTGTGCACGGTGGTCCTGAAAGCCATGATAAAGATGGTTGGGTAACTAACTATTCTCGCCCTGGTCAAATGGGTGCAGCACGAGGTTATGCTGTGTTTTACCCTAACTACCGCGGCTCTACCGGTAAAGGGGTAGATTATTCTAAACTAGGCCAAAACGATTATGCTGGTAAAGAGTTTGACGATTTAGTTGATTTTAAAGATCACCTTGTTGAAATGGGCTTAGTGGATGCAAAACGTGTTGGTATTACCGGTGGTTCATACGGTGGTTATGCATCGGCGTGGGGCGCGACTAAGCTGACAGAACACTTTGCAGCAAGTGTGATGTTTGTGGGCGTGACCAATCAACTTTCTAAGTTTGGTACGACTGATATTTCCAATGAAATGAACCTTGTTCACGCTCGTTCATACCCGTGGGATAAATGGCAGTGGTATTTAGAGCGCAGCCCTATTTACTGGGCTGGTCAATCGAAAACACCGCTACTGATCATGCACGGTAAAGACGACCCGCGCGTACACCCTGCACAATCAATGGAGCTTTACCGTTATATGAAAGTGCAAGGTAAAGATGTACGTCTTGTATACTACCCAGGTGAAGGACATGGTAACCGTAAAGTTGCTGCACAATACGATTACAGCTTACGCTTAATGCGTTGGATGGATAATTACTTAATTGATGGCAACAAAGATATGCCAGCGTTTGAAATTGACCATGCAGCCAAACTAAAAGCGGTAAAAGACGCAAACAAGTAATACTTAATCTTATTTATTGACAGGCCAACCACAGTGTTGGCCTTTTTCATTTTAACCTGTAATTTTTACATTACACGACTAATAACTCGGAATGAAAAAATAAAATAACCTTATAAAACAGAGCTTTAAATTGTGGCTTATCACTTGCTTCTATTAATTGTATATAAGTTAAAAAAGGGCAAATTATGAATATTTTTGAAGCACTGCGTAACGATCATGATAAACAACGTTCGCTTGTTGATGCGCTTATTGAAACGCATGGAGATTCCCCCAATCGCCAATCGCTGATGGATAACTTAAAACTTGAACTAGAAGAGCATGCCAAGTTTGAAGAACGTTATTTTTATACTCCTTTAATGTTTGATGACTTAACCCATGAAAAAGCCCGCCATGGTATCGCCGAACATCATGAACTTGACGAGTTAATTGAACAACTTGAAGAAACCGATATGAGTTCATCGGCATGGCTGGTAACGGCAAAAAAGCTTCATCATCTTGTTCATCACCATCTAGCTGAAGAAGAGCATGAAATCTTTCAACTCGCAGGCAAAGCACTAAGCGAAGAACAAAAGCAGAGTTTAGCAGTAAAATATAACAATGCGATGAATTAAATTGTCCAAGGGGGGATGCGTCCCCTCGCTATAACACATTCGTGTCTACGGTGTTTTGCTCATTAAACATTTTCATGACTAAGTAAAAAGCCAATATCCTCGTCACCAGATTTTTGCCTATATCATCACCAACCACTATTTTAGCAAGCAACTCCCCTACCTGACTTTAAAGTGAATATTATTCACTAAATGTAAATATTTTACTCACACAATTGAACATGCAACTGATAATTGTTATCATGCCGAACATGGTTACTAATTAGATTTATAATCTTTATTCTTTTCATGAAGGAAGTACAATGAAATCCCGCCCGCTTTATTTGGCCTCACTGATCAGCACATTATTAACCTCTACAGCCCTTATTGCTGATGATGATACTGCTGAAAATATGGAAGTTATGGTTGTGACCGCATCAGGTTACGAGCAAAAATTAATTGATGCACCTGCAAGTGTCTCGGTTGTATCTCGCGAAGATCTCCAAAATAAGCCATTCACCAGCCTTGCTGATGCACTTAGAGATATCGAAGGTATTGATGTCGGTGCGGGACAAGATAAAAACGGTAACATCAGTATTACTATGCGTGGTTTACCAGCTAACTATACTTTGGTACTTATTGATGGTCGACGTCAAAGTGATGTAGGTAATATTGGTCCAAACAACTTTGGTAATAGCCAATTTATGTACATGCCACCACTTGAAGCCATTGAGCGAATTGAAGTGGTACGTGGACCAATGTCAACGTTATACGGTGCTGATGCCATCGGTGGTGTTATCAATATTATTACCCGTAAAAACCTTGATACTACTCATGGTAGCGTTACTGTAAGCAGTAATATTCAAACCGACGATCAATACGGTAATGATAACAAAGTTGATATGTACTTAACTGGCCCAACTGGTGTTCAAGGCTTAACCTACGGTATTCGTGGAAGTTTTTACGACCGTCAAGAAAGTGAACCAACATACAGTGAAAGTTTACCATTACCAGATGGCAGCATGTGGGTCGATGACGGTAGCTTTGGTGATAAAAAAATTGTCGCGGCACGTAACTGGAATGCCGGTGCAACAGTAAACTACCTGATCAATAATCAAAACGAAATTACGTTTGAATACGATATAGCTAAACAACGCTATGATAACACCGAAGGTCAAACTGGTACGTTAGATAGTCCTGTGAGTTTATGGCGTATTAGTGGTGGAGTTGTGCAACCACGAGTTGGCTATACTCCTTATCAACGTGTAGAACGTGAACAATTTGTATTGGCGCATGTTGGTCGCTACGATGCGGGTACACTCACCAGCAGCATCACTCAAAGCAGCAGCGAAAACTTTGGTCGCTCATTACCACTGACAGTACAAGAGCGCTTAGGTGTTCAAGCTATTTGGGATCAGGCTGTACAAGATCAAGGTACCGACAAGCCTGATTTAACGGATGAAATATACGCCCAGTTAGATGAAACTTTTTTACCTCGTCCACTGCGTACTTTAAAACTTGATAATTTAATTATTGATACCAAGTTTGAATCAAGCATAGATAACCACTATTTTGTAATTGGCGCGCAGTATTTTGATGCCGAAATGGAAGATGGGGTTTTTGGTATGTACGGTGATGGCTTCCGTGAAGGGACGACTCAAGATCACCGTCAAACAGCTGTATTTGCTGAAGATAACTGGGAAATCACATCGGATCTAACGGCTACTTTTGGCGCACGATATGATCATCATAATATTTTTGGCTCACAAGTCAGTCCGCGTGCTTACTTAGCTTACTCACCTGCTGATGAGTGGACGTTTAAGGGCGGTATCAGCACAGGTTATAAAACACCTGAGCCAAACCAATTATTCTCAGGGATCACTGGCTTTGGTGGTCAAGGCACAAAACCATTTGTTGGCACACCCGACTTACAACCTGAGACCAGCGTAAACTACGAAATGGCCGCTTACTTTAATGGTAATGATAACTTTAGCGGTAATATCACTATGTTTTACAATGATTTTAAAGACAAAATCATTAACCAAGACAACTTACCTAACTGTGAAATAGCCATCGGTGATGAGCCATGTGTTGAAATTGGTGCAGGTTGGGCTGATATTGGTAGCACGACATTTACTCAAGCAGCTAATGTTGATAAATCAGTCACTCGCGGTGTTGAAGTTGCTGCTAATTGGCAAATTATTGATACCCTAGCACTACGCGGTAATTTTACTTACACCGACAGCGAAGTAAAAAGTGGTCGTGATGAAGGGCTACCGTTAGTTAATACACCTAAAAATATGTATAACTTAACCCTTGCATGGAAACCATTAGATGATTTGAGTATTTCACTTATTTCTGAAATTCGCAGTGATCGTTACCGTGGTACAGCCAATGTGTCTGGTCCACAAGGCCCTGAAACTCAAAAACTGTATTACAAAGCTTATGACTTATACCATTTAGCTGCGAGCTATAAAATTAATGAAAGCTTAGCATTAAATGCACGTATCAATAATCTGCTAGATGATGATCTATCAAGTCGCACTTGCTTACTTGCAGCATCTGAAGAAGAGTACGAATGTACCTCAGATTATAATACCACCCAAAAAGCACGTAGCTTCTGGGTATCTATGAGCTATAGTTTTTAATTCATAGTTGTTATAAACACAAAAGCCCAGCATCGCTGGGCTTTTTGTTTTTTTAGTTAAATTATGATTTTACGGTAAACTTTGTATCTTCATCACGTAGCATATATAACGCAAAACAAGCTGCCCACATTGGCCATGCGGCGAAGAATAATAAGTTATTAAAGCCATCCAGATACTGCGCGTATGATGACAGTGTCGACGCGCCATGCATCAAAAATATTAGTCCATAAGTAATACGCTTTTTAATACCAGCCATAAAACCGAGTACTAAAATCAATTGCAATGCACCTAGAATATAGGCAACTATGTCAGTAGAGCCACTGATCCCATAGAAGTGCTCAAAAATTCGCGCGCTGTGCCCTGGGTTTACAAACTTATCTAAAGTCCACATCAGCATTACTACAAATACGCCTAAGCGTAATGAAAAAAGTGACCACTGCAGACGATTTTTTAGATCCGATGAGAAAGATTGAGACATTAAATTTCCTTAAACAAGAGTTGTCATTTCAATTAGTGAGTTTAACAAGACCGTGTAAGCCACATTTTATTACACACAAACTTATTTATTTTCAGCATTCGGCTATGCTAATTAAGTGATTAATATTTAAAAAAGTAATAAAAACACTGAAATATATTTCTAAAAGCCAAGGTCTTTATTCCCGTAACTGATATTTAACAGCGGTAAATACATTTGAAATACACCTATTTAGCTTTATCCATCGCCATGACTTTGCAACTGCCATGTGCCTTTGCGGCGCAAGAAAGTTCTCAACCAACGACCAGCTCAATTATCGAAGTGATTGAAGTCTCTAGTCAGGTCATAAATGAGCAAGGCTTTTCGCCAAAAAATACATCTGTTGATGGCCCGTTTGGTGATAATTTAGCACTGGCTGATATTGCTCGAGCAGTCACTCCAATCACCAGCGATATGATTGAACAGCTTAATATCACCACTTTACAAGATGTGTTAGCTGTGAGCCCAAATAGCTATTCAGCCAGTGGTTTTGGTGCGCCAAGCTTACCTACTCTGCGCGGTCAATTAGGTGAGCTGTATCAAGACGGAACTCGTCGTCAAGCAGGTAATAATGGCTTTGGTGTGCCGCTGTCGTTTAATGCAATAGAGCAAATAGATGTAGTAAAAGGTGCACCGCCGGTATTATTTGGTAGCAGCCAGCGTAATGGCGGTTTTGTTAACTTGCACTCTAAAGCAGCCAATACACAAACGGCACAAGGCAAAGTATTACTTTCTGCCGGACGCTGGGATCAATACCGTGCCCAAGTTGATTACAGCGCCCCCATTGTTGAAGGAAAAAGCGGTTTTAGAGTCAGTGCAGAGCACGTTGATAACGGCAGTTTTTATGATTATGCCGGCCTTAAAAGTGACAGCCTGTTTGCTGCGCTGCGCTTTTTACCCGACGATAAAAGCAGCTGGGATATCAACTTTGAACTATACCAAGTCGAATTTACCGACAACGCCGGTATTAACCGCCCTACCCAAGCTCTGATCGATGACGGACTTTATATAACAGGCCAAGGTGTGCAAGCTAACGGCAGCACCATTGCGGGTGCTGGTGCGATTGTCTCACCCACAGGGCAGGTTGTGATCCCACGTAGTACCGTACTCACGGATCCTGAAAATCAAAATGAAGCCACCACGTATTTGCTACACAGCATCTACAAGCGTGAGTTATCATCACAAACCACGCTTAAAAACATTAGTTATTTTCAGCACTTACAACGTGATGAAATCGCACAAAACAGTTTTGTGGAAATTATAGATGGCGCAGATACGGCGCAAAACCGCACAGAGGTAAGCCATCAATGGAATAGCCAGCAAAGTAGTATTTTTGCCTTTGATGTGCGCTTTAATGAAGTAAAAGGCTACAGCCAATTTACCACCGAAGCCGACTTACCGATTGATTTAACTGGCCCACTTGAAAACCGTCGCATTCCTTTAACCGCTGAGCAGCAAGCACGACTCGTTGAACTGCGTCCTGGCGTTTATGTATCCCCTGGTGGTCAATACGATATAAATAATGATGGCATTGGAGACTTCTCACTTTCAGACACCACTGATTCCACTAGTTGGCAAACCGGCATTGCGATACAACACGACAGCCAATGGAGCAACAGTTTGCGCACTAGCATTGGGTACCGCCTTGATTATTATGATGTAACCGCGGGCGATCCGATTGCACCACAAGGACAAATTGCAGCCCGTGATAATATTTACGAAACCTTGCATTCAGGCCAAGCAAGTATTAACTATAAACTCGCTGAAGAACTGACCAGTTACTTAGCGGCTAGTTATAATCAAGCTACTTCAAACAGCATGGCAGGTGGCACTACGCTTGGCAGTGATAATAAAATCAGTGCACAAAATTTTGCCACCGATAATACCCTTGCTGAAATCGGTTTAAAGTACAGCCCAAATGACAGCCCATGGTATATAGATGGCGCGTTATTTAACCAACGTCGGAGCTTACGAAACCGTGATGGCAGTAATACCGGTATCCGCACTCAAGGTTTTGAGACTCAAGCTTTTTATGATGCACAACCATTTTGGTTAAGTGCCGGTTACAGCTATATTGATGCCCGTTACGATAACTCTGCTAGCAGCCAAGATTCTAGCCAAGTGGCTGATGCCTTTGACGATTCACGCCCAGATATCATTAATGGTACAGGTGTTGGCGCACCTAACTTTGCCTCCTTTGCACCGTCAACTCGTCGTGTGCAAGGCATACCTGAGCAATCGCTTAGCCTCAACGGTGGCTGGTTTATCTCTGAACAATGGCAAGTTGGGGTTGGTGGTATTTATACAAAAAGCTACCCGCTTGATTACTTGGCCACCGTGAATATTCGCGATCAATATACGATTAATCTTAATACTAGCTATGAAATAAGCCCGCAGACGAAACTACGTTTAGATGTTAATAATGTCACTAACCAAGATAACTGGCGCCCTGTATTTGAAGGCGGCTACTTTGGCTCTACCTTAGTATTTCCTGAGTTACCGATTAATGCCAAGCTGACTTTTCAGCACAGCTTTTAAGAGCGAAAATTATGTTTAAAAAAATTCTAATATTAGTTACTGCACTGCTCGCTATTGGGCTGTTTTTTCATTTTGATTTACATCAGCTATTAACCCTTGATGGTTTAAAAGGCTCAATGGATCAATTCAACCAATACAAAGCGCAATCACCTTTACTCGTTATTGGCGGGTTCTTTTTACTTTATGTGGTGGTAACAGCCCTTTCATTACCCGGTGCCGCTATTTTAACCTTGGCAGCGGGTGCCTTATTTGGCTTAATTGAAGGCTTACTAGTTGCCTCATTCGCGTCAACCATTGGCGCCACCTTAGCCTTTTTAGTGTCGCGTTATTTATTACGTGATGCGATTAAAAAGCGCTTTCCTGAGCGTTTAGCGGCAATTGATGCAGGCGTTGAAAAAGAAGGTGGTTTTTATCTCTTCACACTTCGTTTAGTGCCGGTATTTCCGTTCTTTTTGATCAATTTATTAATGGGTGTCACCGCAATTAAGTCATGGACTTTTTATTGGGTAAGTCAAATTGGTATGTTGGCTGGTACTTTTGTATTTGTAAATGCAGGGACTCAATTAGCACAAATCGATAGCTTATCGGACATTTTATCGTTTGATTTGATTTTATCATTTGTATTACTTGGCGTATTCCCACTTATTGCTAAAGCTATCCTTAATACCATTAAAAAACGTCGTGTTTATAAAAACTATACAAAACCAAAACAATTTGACCATAACATGATAGTCATCGGTGGGGGTGCTGGCGGCCTAGTAACCAGTTATATTGCCGCAGCAGTAAAAGCCAAGGTTACCTTAATTGAAGCTGGAGAAATGGGCGGTGATTGCCTAAACTACGGCTGCGTACCCAGTAAAGCAATTATTAAAAGTGCCAAAATAGCCGAGCAGATCAAACACGCCGACAAATATGGCTTAGAAAACAGCGCGCCGCAGTTTTCGTTTAAAAAAGTAATGGCCCGCGTACATCAAGTGATTGCTGATATCGCCCCACACGACAGTGTTGAACGTTACACTAATTTAGGCGTAGAAGTACTCAAAGGCTATGCAAAAATTACCGATCCTTGGACGGTGGAAATTAAACTCAACGATGGCGGCACACAAACCTTGACCGCCCGTACCATTGTAATTGCCACCGGCGCACGCCCGTTTGTACCACCACTGCCAGGTATTGAAGAAGCTGGGTATGTAACAAGTGATACCTTATGGAGCAAATTTGCCGAGCTTGATGAGGCGCCTAAAAAGCTGGTGGTGCTTGGCGGTGGGCCAATTGGCTCTGAGCTTGCGCAAAGTTTTGCACGACTCGGTTCATCAGTTACACAAATCGAAATGGCCGATCGGGTGATGATCAAAGAAGATAGCGAAGTCTCTGAATTTGCAACTCACGCCCTTAAAGCCAGTGGTGTCAATGTATTAACCAATCATCAAGCATTACGCTGTGAAAAACGCGGCGAGCAAAAATTCATTATAGTTAAGCATGCAGAGCAAGAGTTTGAAATTGAATACGACGAGCTACTGTGTGCCGTTGGCCGCAGCGCCCGTTTGAGCGGTTATGGTCTTGAAGAGTTAGGTATCGAAACCAATCGTACGATTGTTACCAATGAATACCTAGAAACCCTCTACCCGAATATTTTTGCCGCCGGTGACATTGTCGGCCCATATCAATTTACGCATGTTGCCGCGCATCAAGGGTGGTACGCCGCCGTAAATGGCTTATTTGGTAATTTGAAGAAGTTTAAAGTGGATTATCGGGTGATCCCGTGGACCACCTTTATTGATCCTGAAGTCGCTCGCGTAGGTATAAACGAGCAAGAGGCAATTGAGCAAGGGATTGATTATGAAATTACTCGCTTTGAATTTAAAGAGCTTGATCGCGCCATTACCGACAGCGCTACCCAAGGCTTTATTAAAGTGATTACGCCAAAAGGCAAAGACAAAATACTCGGTGTTACTGTGGTTTCTGAGCACGCGGGAGATTTAATTGCTGAGTTTGTTCTGGCGATGAAACATGGTTTAGGACTGAATAAAATTTTAGGCACTATTCACAGTTACCCAACGTGGGCTGAAGGTAATAAATACGCCGCAGGAGAGTGGAAGCGTGCCCACGCACCGCAAACAGTACTTAATTGGCTAGAGAAATACCATACTTGGCGCCGAGGATAATTAAATGAAGTATTTAATGATGTTACTGCTATTTTGTTTAGCGTTTAGTACACAAGCGAACGATGAGTTACATCAACCTTGGCAACAGTTATTAAATGAGCATGTTAAACCAATCAACCACGGTGCGAGCACCGTGGTTGATTATGCCGCAATTAAGCAGCAACACAGCGAATTAAAAAGCTACCTAGCGTCACTCAGTGCCATTACTGCAACCCAGTTTGCAAGCTGGAATAACCTCAAGCAACTGGCTTTTTTGATCAATGCATACAACGCATGGACGGTCGAACTAATTTTAACTGAATACCCACAGGTTAAATCAATCAAAGACTTAGGGAGTTTTTTTAGCTCCCCTTGGAGCAAAGAGTTTGTGTCATTATTAGGCGAAACCCGCAGCTTAGATAATATTGAACACACGCTTATTCGTGGTAATAATAAATACCGTGAACCGCGTATTCATTTTGCAGTTAATTGCGCAAGTATAGGCTGCCCAGCCCTACGCGAGGAAGCCTATACAGGGGCTAAACTTGACGCTCAACTTGAACAACAAACCACGCGTTTTTTGGCAGATACAACTCGCAATTACGCAAAAGATAATACCCTCTACCTATCATCGATTTTTAAATGGTATCAAACAGACTTTGCAACAGACTTTCGTGGCGCACAATCGTTATCGGCATTTACCTTATTATACTCAGATGCGCTAAACTTAACGCCAAGCCAACATGCTAAACTTGAAAGTAACACCATGAAAATTAAGTTTTTAGATTACAACTGGGCATTGAATGACAACCAGTAATTACCTGTTATTACAAACAAGGCGTATGCAATTTTATGCCTTGCTATTTAGTGTGATGCTTAGCCTTGTATTTTCATCTAACAGCACTGCAAAGCAGTGGCAGAGCGTGCTCGATAACGGCCAAAACCACAGCGTCTATTTTCATGCTTGGGGGGGCGATCCGCAAATAAATGTTTATATTCAATGGCTTGCGCAACAAGTTAAACAGCAATACAATATTGATTTACACCATATAAAACTCACCGATACCAGTGAAGCTGTGAGCCGTGTTTTAGCCGAGAGATCAGCAGGCAATCACAGTAATGGTAAAGTCGATCTGATATGGATCAACGGCGCAAACTTTGCGGCAATGGCAAAACATGGCCTACTCACTCCTGATTGGGCAAATCAACTGCCTAACTTTGCCCTCACCAACCCCTCTCATAATCCAGCGGTGAGTTTAGATTTTGGGGTACCCACGCAAGGTATGGAGTCACCTTGGGGGCAAGCGGCACTTACTTTTTATTACGACAGTGCAGCAATGACCGCTCCACCTAAAACCATTAACCAATTACTCAGTTGGAGCGCCCAACATCAAGGCCGATTTACTTACCCAAGACCGCCTGACTTTATTGGTGTGAGTTTTTTAAAGTATGCGTTAATTAGCCTCACGCCCAAGGCAGAACAGTCTTTACTTTATCAACCTGTCAGTAAACAAAGTGCCGCTTTATTATTGCCTAATTTATGGCAGTTTTTAGATGCACTGCATCCTAATTTGTGGCGTGCGGGCCAATATTTTGTCTCTAGCAGTACCGCTCTTCGGCGTTTAGTCGGTGATACTGAACTGAGCTTAGCACTGACGTTTTCAGCGCCTGAAGTACCCGCTGCGGTAGCGCGTTTTGATTTACCTACCAGTATTCGCAGCTATGCCATGAGTGATGGCAGCCTAAGTAATATTCACTTTGTTGCTATTCCCTACAATGCCGCTCATGCAGACAGTGCTAAGTTAGTTGCGAATTTTATGCTTAGTGTGAACGCTCAAGCTAAAAAACAACACCCTGAAATATGGGGTGATAATACCGTACTTGATCTAGCCACTTTGCATCCTGAGCAAGCTGCACAATTTCAATTATCAAATCCGCATCCGAGCAGTTTAGCGCCAAATCATCATAGCCCAGCCCTTGCAGAGCCTCACCCAAGTTGGGTAAAAGTCATTGAACAGCAATGGCTTGCCCGATATGGAGCGCAGTAATGATACAGCCGCGTGATTTATTTACTCAAAGCATACAATTAAGTCCTGCGCTATTAATGGCGCTATTGGTGATCCCCGTTGTTGGTGGGTTAATTGGTGTGTTATTACCCGCGTTTGGCTATATCCCTGCACTGGATAAAACCACCTTCACCCTGAGTGGTTTTTATTCGTTATTTAACACAGCAGGATTTGGCACTATGCTGCTGTTAAGCGCCGTTAGCAGTTTGGTAAGTACATTATTGGCTTTTACGATCACCGTGTTGATTTTAGCCTGTTACTTCAATAGCCCTTGGCTATACCGGATCCAGCGTTTGTTGGGGCCTATTTTAGTGATCCCCCATGCGGCTGCCGCCATTGCGATAAGCTTTTTGATCACCCCATCGGGGATGATGTCACGATTGTTCTCCCCTTGGCTTACTCAGTGGCAAAGCCCAGCTGATTGGTTATTGCCACACGATCCGTGGGCAATAAGCATGATTTTAGGGTTAACCTTAAAAGAGCTGCCTTTTTTGTTACTGATGGCACTAGGAGCCCTCGCTCAAGCTGATTTGGGCGCAAAATTACGCGCACAGCATAAAGTGGCCATGAGTTTAGGCTATTGCCCTATGACCGCATTTTTTAAAGTTGTGCTACCTAACCTATACCCATTTTTGCGTTTGCCTATTTTAGCTGTGCTTGCCTATGCCAGTGCCAGTGTTGAAATACCACTTATTCTTGGCCCTAATGCTCCTCCTACTCTCGCAGTGGCTATTATGCAATGGTTTAACGATGTTGATTTAACTTTGCGTATTCAAGCCTCTGCGGGGGCAATTATGCAATTACTGTTGACCATGACCTTGCTGCTTAGTTGGTGGCTACTGGAAAAGCTTATAAAAAGGTTTAGCTATAACAGCTTAATCAATGGCAGGCGCGAATATGCCGGGCAGCTTATTATGCGGTTTACTCAGCTATTAACAGTTATTTTGCTCACTGTGATTATGCTGTCATTAATGGGGCTTATTTTATGGTCATTTGCGGGTTATTGGCGTTTTCCTGATGCGTGGCCATCACAATTTGTATTACTGCATTGGCAGCATGCTTTACAACACATGCAAACACCGTTACTCAACACAATTACAATCGGGTTTATTGCTACTTTTATCGCTGTTATTCTGACCTTATTTACCTTAGAAGCAGAGCAATTACGCGCGCGTAATTTATCAAACTTTGCCAGTTTACTGATTTATTTACCTATGCTTATCCCAAGTATTGCGTTTTTATTTGGCTTAGTTTGGTTGCAAGAGCAAGTTGGTAGCCATCATGCCTACTTTAACGTTATTTTTGGTCACTTATTATTTGTACTGCCCTATGTGTTTTTATCATTAGCAAGTAGTTACCGGCGTTTAGATCCTCGTTTTTCATATCTTGCAGCAAGCTTAGGTGCCACGCCTAGCAAGGTATTTCTGCGGGTAAAATTACCGCAGTTATTAGCGCCTATTCTGATTGCCTTCGCACTTGGCTTAGCGGTGAGCTTTAGTCAATATTTACCTACTTTACTCAGTGGCGGCGGGCGTATTAACACCATTACCACAGAAGCTGTCGCCCTTGCCGGTGGTGCAAGTAGACGCGTCAGCGCCGTTTATGCACTAATGCAAATGCTATTACCGGCTATGGCATTTTTACTTGCTTGGTTTATTCCTAAACTTGTTTTTACAAAACAAAATGCAGCGCACTATGTATCAACATCCAGCACTAAAACAACAGCCTAAGGCCTAATATGCAGTCGTCACTGAATATAAAACAACTTACTATTTGCCGAGAGAGCACACCGCTACTGTCTCTCAATGAATGCATAACAGGCGGTGAAGTGCTCAGTATTATGGGCCCTTCTGGCAGTGGTAAGTCCACTCTACTAAATTGGCTTACGGGTATGTTGCCACATGGCTTTAGCGCCCAGGGGAGCTTATTTTTAAATGAGCAAAACATTACGCAGTTGGCCAGCCATCAACGCCATGTAGGTTTGCTGTATCAAGATCCTTTGTTATTTCCGCACTTAAATGTGGCCGATAACATTGCCTTTGCGATGCCTAAAGGCAATAAAAAACAGCGCATAGAAAAAATTAATGACTCACTTAAACAGCTAGGATTAGAGGGCATGGCAGCGCGCCACCCACAGAGTTTATCCGGCGGGCAACAAGCAAGGGTTGCACTTTTACGTGTATTACTGAGCGAGCCTAAAGCCATTTTACTTGATGAGCCATTTAGTAAGCTTGATGCAACACTACGAGAAGATACCCGCGAGCTGGTATTTGCACAAATTCGCCAACATCAACTACCGGCAGTAATGGTCACTCATGATATCAGTGATGCACACGCCGCCGCTGGCAAAATTATTACCCTAAGCGCTGATGAGCAGGAAACACGATGCTAGATAAATTTATAACCCCGGTTATTAAACCACTATTAAAACCGGTCGTGATAATACTGGATAAATGCGGCTTAAATGCCGATAAACTTACTGTTATTGGCTTTCTGATTGGTCTACTCGCGCTGCCACTCTTAGCCTTTGAATTATACTATGGCGCTTTACTGGCAATCGTTTTGAATCGAATATTTGATGGCCTAGACGGCGCGTTAGCTCGCCATCAGCAACAAAGTTCATCTGCCGGTGGTTTTTTAGATATTTGCCTCGACTTTTTATTCTACGGCGCCATTGTGCTAGGTTTTGCTTTAGCCGATCCGGCGCAAAATGCCCTTGCCGCGGCAGTATTACTACTGGTATTTATTGGTACCGGTTCAAGCTTTTTAGCCTTTGCCATTGCCGCTGAAAAATTTAACTTAGCGAAACCCCAGTTTAAGTATAAAAGTTTTTATTATTTAAATGGTTTAACTGAAGGCACTGAAACCATCGCTTTTTTTGTGGCATTTTGTATTTGGCCGCAGCACTTCACTTTACTTGCTTATAGTTTTGCTGTGCTTGGCGGTATTACTATTTTTACGCGTATTCACGGCGGCTATCATACCTTAAAGCAGGTAAATAATGACGAATGAAACCTTATGGCGATTGGGCGCGTTTCTTACTATTTTAGCGGTTATGATGATAGTAGAAGCAATGCGCCCTGCTCGTACATCACCGGTGGCAGCAGGTAAACGTTGGTTTGCAAACTTTTCCTTAGTCGTACTGGCTTCAGTACTGGCTCGACTAACCATCCCCATAGGGTTAACCAGTGTTGCCCTTTACTGCCAACAACATTCAATTGGTCTGTTTAATCAATTAGACTTACCTTTTGAGTTGGTGATCATAATCAGTTTACTGTTACTTGATGTGGTTATTTATTGGCAACATCGGTTATTTCATAAAGTGCCGCTGCTATGGCGTTTACATCGGGTGCATCATGCAGACCCCCATGTAGATACCAGCACTGGGCTGCGCTTTCATCCTATTGAAATTGTCCTCAGTATTGTGATCAAACTGGTTATTGTCGCCGTGTTTGGCGTTCCAGCAATCGCCGTATTAATATTTGAAATTGCCCTCAATGGCTTTGCCTTGTTTAATCACGCCAATATTAGCCTGCCGACTAAACTTGAACGTGCATTACGTTATGTGCTTATTACCCAACAATTACATCGCATTCATCACAGCCAAATTCCGGCTGAAACTAACAGTAACTTTGGGTTTAGTGTCACTTGGTGGGATCGCCTCTTCGGCAGTTATAAAACCACAGCGCAGCAACCAGACTCGCAGCTAACGATTGGTTTAAAACAATACCCGACAGAAAAACAACATACATCTTTAATTGCATTATTTTTAATGCCATTTAAAAATTAAGCAAAGATAGGCACCCCATATTGATATCCAGCAATTTGCTGGTATTATAAACAATTATCTAAATAATTTATTTGCCAACAAACGCTTAGTGTTTACAGTTATAGACAATACCAAGGTAGGTACGAAACACCAACGCCCTTGGTAATAAACAAAGCTCTTCGTTAGCTTATCATTGATGTATTCACTGTTAGTAAGGAACTAAAATGGCGAGTATTAGTGATCCTAAAACAATTATTTTAACAAGCTTAAATAGCCCGTTCGTTGCTCGTCGGCTAACAACATCTAACACTCATAGACCTATTCTTGTTGACCGTTTATTTTTTACTTACTTCCCTATAAATTTAAAGTTCCTATATATTTTAGTGGCAACAAATACGGATAAAATTTACTACAGTTACCAGAGGGTAAGTCATTACCTGAATACTTCATTTAACAAACATGAAAGGATTAGTCATGAAATATCAAATGATTAGCATTTTATCACTGCTACCTTTAGCGAGTGTGATAGCTGCTGAAGAAAAAGCAGTACAGGATATGTCAGATCCACTGGCAATTTACACTCAAGTGGGGGCGGGAGTAACAGATAAGGGAATTAATCTCAAAGTAGGACAAGCCTATGATACCGGAGATAGCACGACGGCGGCAATGAACATTATTGAAGTGAAAGGAATTTTAGGCGATACCTTAGGTTGGCAGAGTGACAACCTGACAACCAATTCAATCGACTCATTTCGATTTCGTAACTTCACCACTACACTTACTAATGGTACTGCGACACAAATTGATGCAAACTATAATTTACGAGGTAACCTCACTGCGGAGGAAACCATGGATGTATCATATAGTTTTATTAAAGCTCTTCCTCCTAAAGGCAAATTTACCTTTTACCCTCTTGCGGGCGTAGGTGTTTCAGTTGGTGAAAATGCCTTAGAAGATGATGGCTCTATTGACAGTGGTTATTCAACTATGGGAGTCTACGGCCTTATTGGTATGTACTCGAAACTAGCAATAACTGATAAAATCTGGATCAACTACAACCCATTTTGGTTATCAACAATTGCAGGCTCTGATAACTATAAAGATAATTACTATGGAGTAGATCAAAGCCATATTTTGACCCATGAATTTGCACTTAGTTATCAAATAAACCCGCGAATGAATTTACGTTATTTTGCAAACTGGAATGAAAACGTCGATTTTTTTGATGGCGACCAACGTATTGAGTTCAATTATCAACTTTAATACCCTCATTACTCCAACCAATTCATCGCCTAGTCACTGCGCTAGGCGTAAACTTATAGAGTAAACATGCTATCTACTTTTGCTTTTATCCGCTCAATTAGTCTCTGTCTACTAATTTTAGCATTCACTTTCGCAAGTGGTTGTACAAGCCTTACAGAACAGCAACGGCTGGATACTCAGCAAAAAATAATCGATAAAAATCAGCAGCTTTTAGCAATATTCACTAAAAAGCAACCAAGTATAAGCAATGACTTACACAATGCTGTGGGTTATATGGTCTGTGAAACAAACCGCATGATGTTAATCGCCCTTGGTGGTCAAAGCGGTTTATGCTTATTAACAGATAACAGTAAAGGCAAACAGACAGTTCTCGATTTAAACAGCGTTAACTTAGGTGTCGGCTTAGGGGCAAGTCATAACCAATATCTAATTACCTTTCAAGATCCCGATGTCATGTATAAGGTTAAGGATGGTCATTTCAGCATCAAATTAAATAACGTTACCAAAAGTGTACAAACAAGCCCAACGACAGCCATAAATTACGAAAGCAAAATAAACCTATACTCTCTCAATCAAGAAGGTTCGATCGCTTCTTTAGCTGTTGGTGCTTTAGCTATTACCCCCAATAAGTCACTCAACGATCCCGAATTTGCACTAAGCAATATACCCACAAAAACAACGCAATCTCAAACCACACAGTGGCCCTACGCATTGCCTTTTCTAGCAGATCAGGTTATTGCTAAAGGCTACCAGTTACCTAAACCTTACGGCATGGGTTTTACTTATGTGAGTGTTGAACAACAGATGTCATTAACCCAGTTGCAAGTTGGCTTTAATGGCAATGGTACGCAACCATATGATTTTGTAAGCTTTGACACACCGATCACCTCACTCACTACGTTACAATTAAAAGCGGATATGTGGGTACTACCATTTATGAATGTATTCGCCACAATAGGAAAAGTTGAAGGTGATTTACATGCCAATGTACTCATTGATGGCGACACTATGCTCGCCCAGCTAGGAGAAGACTGTCAGGGTTTTATCAAACCTCTGAGCTGTCGTTTACTCGAAAATAAACTCTTTACCTTACCTATTCGCGCTAATGTTAATCCTACTACTTACGGTATCGGAACAATTATCGCAGGCGCGTGGCAAGATTGGTTTGTTACATTGCCAGTAAATATAACATGGAGTCAATCCAGTCGTAACGTATTAGATGGTCGCTCAATTACTATAACCCCCAGGGGGGGACGTATTCTTCATTTACCTCGTCTTGGTCGTTTATCACTATTCTTGGGTGGCAATTATTTAGACAGCCACAATACAGTTACAGGCAGCTTAACAAGCGAAGCTGGCTTCAGCCTAGATTATCAAGTAAGCCAAGCCAATGTTGAACGTTGGAATCTAGTAACAGGTTTTAATTGGGATATCAGCAGCAGCTTATCACTGAATGTAGAATATAATGGGTTTATTGGCGATCGCGATGCGATCATTGCAGGACTAACTATTCGTTATTAATCAAGGAAAGTGTAATGCGTAAATATTCAATATCATTATCCAGCGTTTTTGCGTGCTTATTGATAAGCCCAGCCGCGAATGCTGATTTCCTTAATGAGTATGTGATTGACCCTGAAGATGGTCAACTCGATGCCAGTCGTTACATTTCACAAACACCATTGGGCTTTTTACCCGTTCCGTCTATTATCACTGAGCCAGCTGTAGGGACTGGTTTAGCATTGATGGGATTATTTTTCCATGATACAGATAAAAACAAACATACTGAACACACAGAAAAGCCTTTGCTACCAAAAAGTATCAGCATTGTTGGAGCGATGAAAACAGAAAACGGTACTTGGGGCGCAGGCGTTGGTCATATTGCCTTTTGGCAAGAAGATACCCTCAGATACCGAGGCTTTGCAGGTTACGCTGATATTAATTTAGACTTTTACTCATTAGCGGGTCGCGAACTAAATAAACCAATTGCACTGAACTTACATGGCCCAGGTGTGCTACAACAACTCACCAAACGCATTCCAGACAGTAATTTTTTTGCTGGCGTTAAACAGTTTTACCGTGGTGTTGATATCGCCCTTGCCGAACCTTTATTAACTGGTAATAATATTATAGATGAGCAGTTAGCAGCGCTTGATAATCAACTCAGTAAAAAAATCACTACCTCTGGGCTTGGTGGTGTATTAGAATTTGATAATCGAAACAACCCCTTAAACCCAGAAAAGGGCTTTAATTATCGAGCTGAATACATGCTGTTTAACGATGCTATTGGCAGTGATGTGGATTATCAGTCAACGCAAATTAAAGGCCTAAACTATTGGCAACTAAGTCCAAAAACTAATTTTGCCTTTCGTTATCAATACGATGGTGTGTTTGCCGATGACGATACCAAATTGCCCGTTTATGTGCTGCCTTTTATAGACTTACGCGGGATTGCGAAATCTCGTTATCAAGGCACTGATGTGCTAGTCACCGAAGTTGAATTAACCTATAAAATAAATCAACGATGGCGAGTTAACGGGTTTACAGGCCTTGGAAAAGCAAGTTACAGTTTTTCAGATATTGGCAGTGCTGACTCACAAACCACCCTTGGTGCAGGTTTTCGCTATTTAATTGCAAAACGCTACGGCTTTACAATGGGCCTTGATATAGCCAAAGGCCCCGAAGAAAGCACCATTTATATTCAAGCTGGTAGTTCATGGTAAAACTGCACACACAGTGGAGGAAGCAACGCTTCCCTCACTGAGTACAATTTGTCCTAAACTAAGTAATCACGCTATTTTTTATAGATAACTGACCAATCATTTTTCATATCAACAACGACCCAGTTGTCTTTTTTCGCTTGTACTAATGCTTTATCTAAACCACCAATTTTTGAGCCTTTATCATATGCCCATTCACGCTTTTCGTCGGTATGATGGATAAGCATAGAGAAACGTTCGCCAGAACCGGCCTTAGTCCACTCAAGCATTTCTCTGTCGCCGTCAGAATTGCCAACAGCAATAACAGGGCGCTTCCCTATTGCTTGATAAATACCGATAGGCTTACCTGCTTTATCATCATTAAAATCTAATTTTGGCAATCTTACAATTTGTGGAACACCATCAATCACTTTATATTCTGAGGCGACACGGCTACCAATAATTTGCTCGCTTGGAATACCATATACAGCGGGAGCCCAAGCACGCATAAACTCAACTCCGCCACCAGAGACTATAAAGGTTTTAAAGTCATGATCACGTAAATAGCTTAATAGTTCGAGCATAGGTTGATAAACCATATCCGTAAAAGGCTTGTTCGTGACTGGGTGTTTTGCTGAGCTCATCCAGGTTGAAACTTGTTGCGTAAATTCATCGCTGGTGATGCCTGTATGAGTATTCATCACTAATTCAACTAAGTCTTTTTCAGTCATATGAGCAGGCATTTTGCCTTTTAGAATATCAGCATATGGCTGTGTGGTTTTCCACTGTGGATGCGCTGGTGCCAGCTTTTTAACTTGCGCTAAGGCAAAAAACAGTTGGAAATAAGCGGGTTGCTCTGCCCACAGCGTACCGTCATTATCAAATACCGCAATCCTATCAGCAACAGCAACAAAGTCTTCAGAACCTTCCGTCGTGGTTTTTTTCACAAACTCCATGATTGCACTTTTGCTTGCCCCTTCCTGCCATGACGCTAAAGGCTCGGCTGTCACATAGGCAGTAAAAACAAAACTGGCTATCAACAGTAAGGATTTAAATAATTTCATACAAACTCCTTTTTAAAGGTAAAAAGCCAATTTCAAATGAAATTGGCTTTAAATTTTATTATCTAACTAGCAATAACGTTTAGTTGCGCGGAACTAACGCATCTAGTTCAGCCAGTTTTTTCAGCGCATCTTGCTGTCTAAATGTGTCATAGCTAATGTTGCTTGAACTTAAGCTAGAACCCATTTGGAAAGGATAATCAGGAATAGTCTTTAAGAATTCCATAACCTTCTGCTGTACTGGTACAAATAACCACATAGTGTTTTCTGCATACCATTTTAAGTACATTCCAGACTCAAGCGCACCTTTTTGATATGGGTCTTGACGAAGGTTGATGATTAACGGCCATGCAGGAGTTTCACGAGTTGCCGTATTAATACCACCAGAAAGTGTTGCGAAGTGAATTTTCCAATCATTCCAACGTACCGCATTTAGCTCGCCCGTTGCACCAAAGTAGAAGATGCTATCACGTGGTGATTTATCTACTTTACCTTCAAAAAACGGCTTCATGTTGTAACCATCTAGGTGAACACGCCATTTTTTACCATTTGCACGGTAACCCTTTTTCAGTTTTTCAACTACATTAGGCTCACCTGCCGCTGCTAAGAAAGTAGGCATCCAGTCTTCTTGCGAAATGATATCGTTGATAATTGTACCTGGCTTAACAGTACCAGGCCAACGAACCATCATAGGAACACGGAAACCACCTTCCCATGTGGTGCCTTTCTCACCGTGGAACGGTGTTGTACCACCATCAGGCCAGCTAATAGTTTCTGCGCCGTTATCGGTTGAATATACAACAATCGTGTTATCTGCAATTTTAAGCTCATCAAGCTTATCAAGTAGCACACCTACTGCTTTATCATGCTCAGCCATACCATCTGGGTATAAACCTTTACCCGTTACGCCAACCGACTCTTCTTTTAAGTGAGTCCAAACGTGCATACGTGTTGCATTCATCCACATGAAGAATGGTTTTTTCTGTTTAACAGCGCGTTCCATAAAATCTAAACCAGCAGCCATAAACTCGTCATCCGCATGTTCCATGCGCTTTTTAGTTAATGGACCAGTATCTTCAATTTTACCGTCAGCAGTTGCTTTAAGCACGCCACGAGGACCATATTTTTTACGGAACTCAGGGTCTTTAGGGTAAAAGTAACCTTCTGGCTCTTCTTCAGCGTTTAAGTGGTACAGATTACCAAAAAACTCATCAAAACCGTGATTAGTAGGTAAGTGTTTATCTTGATCGCCTAAGTGGTTTTTACCAAATTGGCCTGTCATATAACCTTGTTCTTTTAATAAATCACCGATAGTTGGTGACCAATCAGGAATACCATGGTCAGAGCCCGGCATACCAATTGTTAACAAACCAGTTCTAAACGGGTGTTGTCCTAAAATAAACGATGCGCGGCCTGCGGTACATGATTGCTGCGCGTATGAATCGGTAAACATTGCACCATCTTTAGCAATGCTATCAATATTCGGCGTTTTATAACCCATAATACCGTGATTGTAAGCACTGACATTATGTACACCAATATCATCCCCCCAAATAACCAATATATTTGGTTTGTCTGCAGCGTGCGCTGAACCAACTCCCATCGCAAGTGCTGCAACTGCAACTAATTGCTTAATGTTCGATTTTATAGAAATCACCTGTATACTCCTTGTTATAAACAAACGTAATTACATGTCTAATTTTATAGACTAGTTTAAAGCTATACTATTTCAACTATATTGCAACGAAAAATTATCATCTGTTATGTTTCATATTTAATACACTCTGTAATTATATATGTATAAAAGGTACACGGGTAATTATTCTTGTAAAATAAACACTTCTTGTAACTGAGCCCCTCAGTAAGCTTTACTATGCTACTCCTGTACTGGTATAAATAAATAGAGAAACCAAACGATGCTGTTCGCACAAGGATAATTATAAATGCGATTTCTATTTTTAATCATATGGCTATATGCTCTCTTAGTCCCCGATACTGTTAATGCTAACGAACAAACATGTATTTCATGTCATAAAGAGCAGGTGGAAGATTGGCAACGTTCAGATCATTTCCATGCAATGGAAACCGCAACGTTGCAAAATGTGTTAGGCAACTTTAATAACCAAACTCTAGATTACCAAGGCCAACAGGCTCGCTTTTACACCGACAATGAAAAGTTAATAATCACCATGCCCGATCTTGATGGCAAGTTAACGAATTACCCTGTGTTGTATACTTTTGGCTATCAACCTCTACAGCAATATATGTTCGACATGGGCAAAGGCAGAATTCAATTATTTCCATTTGCTTGGGACTCTCGTTCAAAGGACGAAGGCGGTCAACGTTGGTTTGTACTTCACCCTGAACAAAAAGAGCATGATTTATTCCATTGGTCACAAATGGGGCAAAACTGGAACCATATGTGTGCAGATTGCCACTCCACTGACTTTAAAAAACAATTTGACTTAAAAACTAACGAGTTTAATTCAACATTTAGTGCCATGAATGTGAGTTGTAACGCATGCCATGGCGATTCAAAGCAACATATAAACTGGGCAAATGGCGATACAAAGGTTAAGAATAAAGGCTTTGCGATTGATATCAGTAAGAAGACGCCACTTTTTATTCGTCAACCAGATGGAAGCATGAAAAGTGCGCAGCCACTTAAAGATTCACAACAGATTCAAGTATGCGCTACATGCCATGCAAGACGCAGTCAATTAAATGATCGAACAGAACCACATAATTTTTTAAAAGAATTCCAGCCATCGCTGATCACACCCGAGCTCTACCATGTTGACGGCCAAGTGTGGGATGAGGACTATGTGTGGGGTTCTTTTGAACAAAGTAAAATGTTTGCAGCAGGTGTCACTTGTAGTAACTGCCATAATCCACATTCAGGAAAGTTAAAGCTACCCGCTAATCAAACATGTACTCAATGCCATACTAGCGAAGTATTTGACACTCCTGATCACCACGGCCACAAAGTTGATACCACCGGGAGCCAGTGTGTTGACTGTCATATGCCGGCGACAACTTATATGCAAGTTGATGCCCGACGGGATCATAGTTTTAGAGTCCCTCGTCCTGATTTAACGTTGAAAACTCAAGCTCCCAATGCATGTAATAGTTGCCATCAAGATAAAACCCCACAATGGGCGGTTAAAAATATCAAAACATGGCATCCAGATTCAAAGCATATGGGTAGCGATCATTTTTCATTAGCATTTCATGCCGCAGATAACCGCTTACCCAATAGCTCAGCAATGCTGACTAAAATTGCTCAAAATAAAGAGTTTCCGAATATCATTCGCGCATCAGCCTTAAGCCGCTTGGCCAACACAGCAGACAATAATGCTGTTGTCGCTATCGTCAGAGCAGTAAAAGAAAATGAAATTTTAAAGCGCCAAGCTGCTATTACAGCGGCTATGCCCTATGAGATCTCGCAGCGCTGGCGAATGATTAATAGCTTACTTGATGATGAACATTTAGCTATTCGTAGTGAAGCCGCAAGAGCATTAGCAGCCATGCTCGTTGAGCCATTTCCTGGTGGGTTAAATGAAACAGATACACAGCGCTTAAATAATGGCTTAAATGAATATAAGCAAACCCAAACTTACCAAGCTGAACGTGGCTTTTCGCACACTAATTTAGGTAACTTAGCGCTCGAACTAAACAAACCTGAACAGGCAAAAGAACATTATTTAACCGCAATACAAGTTGAAAATATCTTTATTCCGAGCTATGTTAATCTAGCTGACTTATATCGTACTCAAGGTGATGAAAAGGCGGCAAAAAGTATTTTACTACAAGGACTAGAAATAAACCCTGAAGCTGCTGATTTACATTATTCACTAGCAATGAGTTATATCAGGACTAAAGATAAAAAAACGGCATTGCCGCATTTAGCAAAGGCAGCCAGTTTCGCTGAAAATAATGCGAATTACAGCTACACTTATGCTTTATTATTGCAGGATATGGGTCAAATGGAACACGCCTTAATCGCTTTACGAAAGGCATTTCAAATTACCCCTAACAACCCCGATATTAGCTACAGTTTAGCGCAAGCCTACTTAGCTAAAAAGCAATACGAAGAAGCATTAAGATATGCTAGAAACTTAGCACAATTAGTTCCTGGCAACCAACAAATACAAGAGTTTATACAACAAATACAAATGATGCAGAGCCTAAATCATTAAGGAAAAGAGCATGGAGACACTCGCACAAATAAAGCAATTACAAACACAAATGGCTAGCAGTATTATAGGTCAGCAAGATGTAATTGAACGTTTATTAATTGGTTTACTTGCCAATGGTAACTTATTGATTGAAGGCCTGCCGGGTCTTGCAAAAACCCGTGCAATAAAAGCCTTAGCTAAAAACATCGACAGTCAATTTAGTCGAGTGCAGTTTACTCCTGACTTATTACCATCAGATATCACTGGGTCTGAAGTCTATTTCCAAACGCAAGATGGTGGCGAATTTAAATTCGACCCAGGCCCATTATTTGCCAATATCGTCCTCGCTGATGAAATTAACCGTGCGCCAGCAAAAGTCCAATCTGCACTGCTTGAAGCAATGGAAGAAAGACAAATAACGGTTGCGGGTAAAACCCATAAAATGGACCCCCTGTTTATGGTATTAGCCACGCAAAACCCTGTTGAACAAGAAGGTACCTACCCGTTACCAGAAGCTCAGATGGACCGTTTTTTAATGCAAGTCAACATCGTATATCCAAGTGTAGATGACGAAGTTGACGTTATTGGGTTAGTTCGTCAAGAAGAACAAAGTCTTTATAATACCGCCGCTGAAGAACAAACTGACAGCATCGAAAAACAGCTATTACCGCAACAAGTCATTTTTGATGCCCGCAAAGAAATTGCCAATATTGCAGTAAGCCCCGAAATGGCACGCTATATTGCCGATATAGTATACGCTACTCGTACGCCTGAAAAATATGACGAAGAACTTGCCAGTTGGATCGATTTGGGTGCTTCACCTCGAGCTTCAATCAGCTTAGATAAATGCGCTCGTACCCATGCATGGCTTGCAGGTCGTAATGAAGTGCTGCCTGATGACATTCGTAGTATTGCTGTAGATGTATTACGTCATAGATTAAGTTTAAGTTATCAAGCACAAGGTGCGGGTATACAAAGCCACGATGTAATCGCCAAAATAATTGAGTTAGTTGCCCTGCCATAAGGAGCATGACATGGCTGTTTCACAATCGCACTTAGACCAGCGCATATATAGTGATTTTAAACAATTAAAAAGTCTGCAAAGTCGCGCTCGAAAGCTTAGTTTTTTACCTAAACAGCGCAGTAATAGTGTGTTGGCAGGTAGACATAGCTCTCGTGTTCGTGGCCGTGGTTTAAGTTTTGAAGAACTGAGAGATTACCGTGTTGGCGATGATATTCGCAGCATAGATTGGCGGGTTACTGCGCGCACTGGAAAACCGCATGTACGTGTTTATGCTGAAGAAAAAGATCGCAGTGCTTTGATCCTGATTGACCAACGCGTCAATATGTTTTTTGGTTCAAAACTAAATATGAAATCAGTCACCGCCAGTGAAGCAGCAGCGATCTGCGCTTATAGAATTTTTGAACAAGGCGATCGGGTCGGTGGGGTCATTTTCAACGACACTGAGATAAAAGCTTTTAAGCCCAGTAAAAAGCCGCAAGCACTTGAGCAGTTTATGCACAGTGTCAGTGATTTTAATTTAGCCCTTGATTGCAATCTCCCCAACCCCACTCCCGCCATGACTTTAAACGAACCTCTCGCAGCGGCAACGAAACTGGTTAGTCACGATCAGATGATTATCATTATCAGTGATTTTGATCATGTTGATTTAGCAACCGAGCAATACCTTGCGCAAATGGCAGCACATAATGACGTAATTTTATGTTTAGTAAGTGACGATATTAATCACCAACTTCCTAACGATTTAACACTAAGCGTTAGTGATGGCGAACAGCAAATGATACTTGATACGAGCCATAAAGATGTGCATCAACGGATGCAAGAGACATTCACAAAACGTACTAATAAAATCAAAAATTGGCAACTTTCTATCGGCGTTACTGTTATTGAGCTAAGCGCTTGTGAAGATACGTTAAGTCAATTTTCAAGTGCATTTGCAGTAGGTTAGAGATGGATAATCAAGATTTAGATAACCTCGAGCTCTACCAATTAATGGCGGAAATCAAACCCGTTACCGAACCTGCAGCAATTTCTATGTGGCCTGAAGGTCCTGGGTGGACTGTACTTCTTGGTACAGTTATATTAATTGCTATTACTCTTCTTGCACTGCAGCGCTTTAAACGCTACAAGCAGCGCCATCGTTTTTATGCAATTGATGCAATAAACAACTTAGCCGATGATAGTAGTGCCTTAGCTATCAGCAGTATTTTGAAGCGCTGTGCTTTAAATGACTTTGAACGTTGCGAAATAGCCGCACTAACCGGACCACAGTGGAGTGAGTTTTTAAATACACATTGTGATAAACATACGCATTTTACTGACTTTTATACACTAACAGCAGATCATGATCGCGCAAAACTCAAACAACAAGCCATTACTTGGCTCACTTACTACAAGGTGACGCCATGATCATTTTTAAACACCTATGGATGTTTAGCCTCTTAATCGTGCCCATATTATTAGTATGGTTATTGCCTGCATTTAAACAAAAAACCTTGGCAATTAGGATCCCATTTTTTTCCTTAGCGCATCAAGCCAGTGGCGCAAAAACCACACAAGGCGAACACAGTAATAAAAAATATTTATTTATTTGGTTAAGTGCCGCTTTAATTTGGTTGTCACTTGTTGTTGCACTTGCAAATCCCACGCAACTTGGAGCGCCGATTAAAAACGAAACAACCAGTCGAGATATTATGTTAGCCATTGACTTATCTGGCTCGATGGATGAACAAGACTTTCCTAGTAACAATGGCGAGCGAATTCAACGCTTACAAGCTGTAAAAAATGTAGTAAGTCAGTATATCAAAGATCGTAAGCACGATCGTATCGGGCTTATTGTGTTTGGCACACAAGCTTATTTACAAGTGCCCTTTACTCAAGATTTACAAAGTGCAGAGCAATTACTTGATAATACCCAAGTGGCTATGGCAGGCCCACATACTGCGATCGGTGATGCAATCGGGCTTGCATTAAAAACCTTTGAATCATCTAAAGTAGAAAACAAAGTACTGATCTTATTAACCGATGGTGCTGATACTGGTTCACGAATGTCCCCTTTAAACGCGGCACAAATTGCAAAACAATCGCAATTGAAAATTTTTACTATTGGGATTGGTGATGAACATGCCGAAGGCCAATATCGCGTTGATTTTGCTACTTTAAAGAAAATTGCCAGTACCGCCGACGGGCAATTTTATAGTGCACAAGACAGTGAATCATTAGAAAAAATTTACCAACAAATCGATCAAATAGCGGCTGTAGTAACTCCGGTAATTACAACACGCAAAGAAACCAGCTTACTACATATACCGTTGTATTTTGCTTTATTGGTTTTTGTATTAGCGCTACTCGCTCAAGTAATTATTGAGCTTTCCAAGCAAAGGCGGCAAACAAAGGATGTTGAACATGTTTGAGTTTCACTTTTTGCGGCCATGGACCTTACTGCTGTTACCCGTTGTTATTTTACTTTGCTACATCATCCGTAAAAACCAGCAAAGCAGTAAACACCATACCCATGCTATAGCCACGCATTTAGCATTAGCATTGACACCAAAACAGCGTTTATTTGATAAATTAAAACCTATCGACTTTACCTTAGCCTGTGCAGTGCTATTAATAATCGCTTGCGCAGGCCCTGCTTGGTTTAAACAAACAGATGACAATAGCGATAAAGCGCCGCTCATTGTTTTATTAAAAGTAACTGAAGCCATGCAAGTAAACGATGTATCGCCGACTCGCTTAACCCGCGCTAAGCAAAAAGTTGCTGATTTACTTAGTTATCGCAGTGGTGCTAAAACCGCACTGTTCGCTTATGCCAGCTCCAGTCATAATGTACTGCCTTTTACTGAGGATAGTAGTGTTTTTCAACCATTTTTAGTTGCCTTAGCACCAGATGTAATGCCAGGAAATCATAGTGTAAACGCCGACAATGCAGCTACTGCAATGCAACAAGCAATCACGCTGTTAGAAAAACAACCTTATGCCAGCATTGTGTTAATAGCCGATGATATTAGTCAAGCGCAAGTTGCAGCCTTAAATAAGTTACAACAACCATTTATTTGGTGGCAAATAGCTACAGATAACGGCGGGGTTATAAATTCAACTGATGGTCAACTTCGCTCTGATGAACAAGGCCAAGCGTTGATCATTAAACCTAACTCGAATACTCAGTCATCTTTACAAACGGTAACACACCAAGCACTTACACTTGATATGCAAGATGTTATAGCAATTGATAACTTTGTAGAACAAAATTATCAGCGTCAGCGTGATAACAACAACACCAGCCCTTATCAGGATATGGCATGGTATTTCACATGGCCCGTGCTGTTACTTAGTGCTTTATGGTTTCGAAAAGGCTGGACTTCAATAAATATAGAAAAAAAGCCGCACCAAACCATCCAAACGATTAATCATATTGCGGTATTATTTTTAGCTGGTAGTTTATTAGGTTTTCCAAAAACGAGTTATGCCAGCACTGCCGACTGGTTTTTTACTCGTGATCAACAAGCAATGATGGCTTACAACAACCTTGATTTTGCTCGCGCTGCGACGCTATTTTCTGATCCACAATGGCAAGCAAAAGCATTATTTGAACAGGGTAAATATACCCAGGCTGCTGAAGTTTATGGTTCTTTAGGGACTATAGATGGATTTTACAACCGTGCGACAGCCCTCTTAAAAATACAAGAATTTGAAGCCGCAATAGCAGGCTTTAAGCAAGTGTTAAAACAACAACCTGAACACCTAAATGCACAACGAAATCTAGCGATTGCAGAGCATGCATATGCTGCTGTGATTGCACAAGCTGGCGGTGTGGATGCAGAGCAAAGTATCACCACTGAGGTCGATGGGAATGAAGTAAGTGAGAAGCAAGATGGCAATTCCCAAGATTACCAAGTAACAGACTCTCTTTCTCCTGATGCAAAAGAGCAATGGATGCGCAGTGTTGACTCAGAAATGGGGGACTTTTTAAAAAATAAGTTTGCCACAGAAGCTAACGCTCAAAGGGGGCAATAATGCGATTACTGTTAATTTGTTTACTGGCTTTTTCTGTATTGCCAAGTTTAGCTGCTGAACCAAAAGTAACTGTCAGCATTAGCAATGAAAACCCACTGGTTGGCCAAGTAACGACCGTCAAAGTAAAAGTTTTAGTGCCAACTTGGTTTGCAAAGCCGTTGTATTTTGATGAAGTCGACACGCTGAATGTAATTAGTGTAAAAGGCAATAAAAGTACCTATCCAACTTCTGAGCGTATTGGTAGCGCAACGTGGACAGGTGTTATTAAAGAGTACCCCGTGATTGCAATGACCCATGGTCGTTTTGAATTAACACTACCAACATTAAAAATCCACTTCGTGGATGAAAATAGCCAAACAATCAACCGCGAAATAACTCCCCCCCCCGTCTCCTTTAACGCCACGCTACCGGAGCTTGCTAAAACTCTGAACCCCATCATTATAGCTGAAAATATTACGCTACAAGAAGATGTTAATATACCTGACCAATTGATTGCCGGGCAAAGCATACAACGAAAAGTGAGCGCAACAATCACCGAAAGCTCAGCGTTATTTATTCCACAGCTAATGAATAGTACTAATACAGAACAACAGCAAAGCTACCCTATCACGGCCAGTGTTAGTGACACCCTTAATGACAGAACGGCTGCATTTACAGGTGTACGTACCGAACAGCAAGATATTGTCGTTAAACAAGCAGGTAATCTCACTTTACCTAGTATTACTATAAGCTATTACCAGCCTAGCACTGACAGCGTTCAAACCGCGGAAATTAAAGGCAGCGAAGTGAGTGTAGCCAGTGCGCCCGCAAGTTTAACAACATGGTTATTGTGGCTTGTATTAGCCCTAATTGGCTTAGTTATTGTGTGGGTGATCTATCGTATCGTTCAATTTTACTGGCTGCGCTACCAACAAAGTGAACTTGCTCATTTCAGACAAGTAATTCAGCACACTGGTGTGAATAAAGCACACTATAGTGCCTTTATTACTTGGCGAAACAGCTGGCAAAAGGTAATAGGTAAAAGTATCGCTTTACAACAACAAAACCAATCGATAACTCTTGATTTTGAACAAGCACTGTATAGCAATAAAGCATTACCCCATGATTTTACCGTACAGTTAAAACAGTTCAGAGTGGCGCTAAAAAATGAAAATAAGCAACAAAAAGGTGTATTAAGCCCACTCAACCCTTAGATTAATTATCTGAATTTTGTAATGCCTGCAACTGAAAGCGCTTTACTAATTATTGCTAGATTACTTAAAGTCTACCATTTAAATTAACAACTAAAGCGCTTACACTAAGCCTATGAAACGACTATTCAATTAGGAACTATTACATTGATCAAAATGTTTACACTTTGTTGTATTAGCTTTATGTGTATTTCTTTTTACAGTTATGCCAACAATGCTTATGAAGATCATGTGATAGCACCCACACAAAAACAATTGGATAATCAAACATCCAAGGCTGATAAGCCTATTTCTTTTTTACCAATTCCGACATTTATAACCGAGCCTGCGGTTGGCCCGGGGCTGGGCGTTGTCGGGCTTTTTTTTCATGATAATAAAAATAAAAAGCCAAAAAAAGAAGGCACAACGCTTCCTCAAAGTATCAGTATTGTTGGCGCATTGGCCACTAAAAATGGCACCAAAGGCGGCGCACTAGGTCATGTTACATTTTGGGATGAAGACCGTATTCGCTATCAAGGCATTATTGGTTATGCCAGTATTAATCTTGATTTTTACACTTTCTCCGATATTGACTTACTCACTCCATTATCACTCAATATTGAGGGGCCCGCGGTACTACAAAACGTAAAAGTACGCTATAAAGACAGCAACTTCTTTTTTGGCGCTAAACAGTTATATCGCCATGTAGATCTAAGTTTAGCTGAGCCTATTTTTCAAGATATCAATATTCCTGACGAGTTGTTAAATCTGCAACTAATACCTGAGATTAACACTTCAGGCTTAGGCGCACTGATGGAGTATGACAGTCGCGATAATCCCCTTAACCCTGAGCAAGGCGTAAACTATAAAGCCGAGTACATGGTATTTAACCAAGCAATTGGTAGTGATATAGATTACACTAGCTTTAAGTTTTCCGCCTTAAACTACTGGGCATTAAACAAAAAAGCCAACTTAGGCCTACGTGTAGAATTTGATACTGTGAATAATAAAGATGATAGGCAACTGCCGGTCTATATTCCTCCTAGTATCAGCTTACGAGGGGTATCGGCCTCGCGCTATCAAGGGCTCAATGTCTTGGTTACTGAATTTGAAGGCAGTTATAAAATCACCGATAAAATTAAACTCAGCGCCTTTACTGGCATGGGTTGGGCAGCAGAGCATTTTTCAACCCTGGCTGACGCAAAAACAATAAACACTGTTGGCATGGGCTTTAGATACTTAATAGATGAACATTATGGGATCAACATTGGTTTAGATGTCGCTCACGGCCCTGAGCAAGATGTTGTGTATATTCAAGCCGGATCTACGTGGTAATACCAATCAACTTAAATATTTAACCATTCTAGCGGGCTAAATAAAGCGCTAACTGCGTTATAAATTTTTCATGTACGACTGCATGGATGCAGGAGGTAGAGCAATGCAGGAGCAATTGCCGAGAACAACTACATGTCAAAATTTATGCCTTGTT